>CACGEL010000018.1 GCA_902572065.1 uncultured Prochlorococcus sp. | reverse complement strand
TCTCTATACATATCACCATTATTAAAGATTTTTATTGGCTTGGCAGAGATGATAGATTTCGTGAAGATCATTGGAGCCATATCTGGTCTGCCCCAAGGACCATAAACTGTAAAAAGTCTTATTCCAGTAGATGGTAGTTTAAAAAGATGACTGTAGGAGTGAGCCATGAGCTCATTAGATTTTTTTGTTGCAGCATAAAGACTTACTGGATAGTCAACAAAATCTTTTTCAGAGAATGGGATTTTTTTATTACCACCGTAAATCGAACTGCTACTGGCATATATTAAGTGCTCAACTTGGTTGTCCTTGCAGAATTCAAGAATATTACTAAAACCAACTAAATTTGACTTAATATATGCACTGGGATTTTCTATTGAGTATCTAACTCCTGCTTGGGCTGCCAGGTGAATGACTTTTTTTGGTAAGTATGCTTGAGAGATGCTTTTTAAACTATTTTCATCCATCAAATCTGCTTTAACAAATAAGAATTCTCCATTATTTCTTTTTTGAAATTTGTCTAGTTCTTTTAATCTAGCTTTCTTTAAACGCACATCGTAGTAATCGTTTAGATTATCCAATCCAATAACAAACAATCCTTTTTTCAGTAACTGTTTACATACATGAAATCCTATAAACCCTGCACAACCAGTGACTAATATTTTTTCTTCCATAAAATTATTAGATCAATTATCTATTCTACCGTAATCGTCTTTGAATCTTACAATATCATCCTCTCCAATATAGTCCCCACTCTGTATTTCAATTAGAGTTAAATGAATTTTGCCTGGATTACTTAATCTATGCTTAGAACCTAAAGGGATAAATGTACTTTGATTCTCGCTTAAAACTAAACTCTTGTTATCGATTTCTACTTTCGCTGTGCCTTTAACTACTATCCAATGTTCAGTCCTATGATGATGCATTTGAAGGGAAAGTTTTGATCCAGGATTTACTTCAATGCTTTTAACAAGCCAATTTTCATTCTCTATTAAAGAGGTATATGAACCCCATGGACGATATATCTTTCTATGTGTGTTTACCTCTTTATATCCTTTTTTATCAAGTTTATTTAATACTGTTTTTATTTTATTTAATTCATTTTTGTTAGCAGCAAGTATTGCATCAGAAGTCTCAACAAGTATTAAATCTTTTAAACCAAGAGTAACTAAAAGACTATTTTCACTCTTGATATAGCAATCACTTGACCCCTCATTAAAAACTTTACCTTTAATCACATTGCCTAAAGAATCTTTCTTTTCGTTATCCCATAATGATTCCCAATTACCAATATCACTCCATCCTGCATCTAAAGGAAGAACTAAACCTAAATTAGTTTTTTCCATAACTGCAATATCTATTGGGATATTTGGAGATTTAGAGAAAGAATCTCCTGCAATTCTTATAAAATCAAGATCTCTAACACTATTACCTAGTGCTTCTTTACAAGACTCTAAAACTAATGGGGCATGTTTATTAAGTTCTTTAATAATTAAGCTATTTTTGAAAACGAACATTCCACTATTCCAAGTATATTTTTTTGACTTGAAAAGCTTTTGAGCTAATTCTTTATTTGGCTTCTCGATAAATCTTTTAATCCGACTACCTTTAATGTTATTTTTATCAAGAACGAATTCACTTTCTATATATCCATAACCTGTCTCTGGGTGATTTGGAACTATTCCAAATGTAACTAAATGATTTTCTAATGCTGAATTACATCCTTGTTGTAAGACTTTTCCGAAAACATTTAGATCTCTAATTATGTGATCAGCAGATAATATTAATAACAACGGATCTTCTTGATCTTCTTCTAAAGCTTTTATAGCACCTAGAGCAATTGCTGGGGCAGTATTTTTACCTTCATTTTCAAGTATTATTGCTTTTGGTTTTACATTTATCTCTCTCATTTGTTGAGCTACTAAGAACCTATGTTCCTCGTTGCAAATAATTATTGGTTCGGTAATTCCACTTAAAAAAGATATTCGCTCTTGAGTTTGTTGTAAAAGTGACTTGTTATTATCACCGTATAGAGCTAAAAATTGTTTTGGATAACTCTGTCTTGAAAGTGGCCATAATCTAGTACCTTTTCCTCCGCATAAGATTATAGGAATTATTTTTTGTTCCATTAATATTTAACTTCACTATTAAAATATTACTACAAAGATTTTTAATAACTCAATGAATAACAAGCTAATCTTTTGAAGATTTACAGCATAGTTACTTATTTCTCTATGAAATTAATATAAATAAATTGGTTAATGGAATTTTAGTGGTAAATCTTTCTAAAATTATTTTGCTAATTTTTTTATAATTTGTAATGATTTTATTTTGGTCTTAGGAATTTCTTTACTATCGCATAAAAATAATTATCTAAGCTCTTAAGAACAAGTTTATAAAAAGTTATTATAAATAATCCTCATAATTATTTCCAAACTAATTAGGCCTATTTTCTAAGTTTATTCTCTTTAAGTTCTTTTTTGTAGTCTTTATAGGTAATTATTAGTCCTTCCTTTAAAGTTATTTTTGATTTCCAACCTAATTTTTCTAATTTTGAAACGTTCAATAATTTTCTGAATGTCCCATCGGGCTTATCTTTGTTCCAAAATATTTTACCTTTAAATGAGGTGATATTAGCGATCATTTCGGCAAGCTCTTTTAAACTTAAATCAATTCCCGTCCCAACATTAAGCCAATTTAATGGTTCTCCAAATTCATCTAAGGGAGCATTATGTTTGTTGGGATCCCAATTTTCTAAAGCGAAAATTGAAGCATCCGCAAGATCATCAACATGCATAAATTCTCTCCTAGGATTTCCTGATCCCCAACATTCTATGTATTCTTTTTGTTCTAGTTTGTGAGAATGGAATCTATCAAGTAAAGCTGGTAGAACATGACTATTGGATGAATGATAGTTATCTCCTTTACCATAGAGATTCGTTGGCATAAGGGATATTGCATCAAATCCATACTGTTTTCTTAATGCCTGACATAATTTAATTCCACTAATCTTAGCTAACGCATAACATTCATTAGTTTTTTCAAGAGAACTTTTTAGCAATTCATCTTCTTTTATGGGTTGACTCGAATTCTTTGGATAAACACAACTACTACCAAGAAAAAGTAACCTTCTTACTTTATTTTTCCATGCAGCTTCAATAACATTATTTTGAATCTTTAAGTTATCTAATAAAAAATCAACTGGGTATGTGTTATTTGCAAATATCCCACCAACTTTAGCCGCTGCGAAAATTACTATATCAGGTTTATTTTTCTTAAACCATTTAAAGACTAAATCTGAGTCTTTAAGATCAAGATTCGAACTATTTGGGAAAATTAAATTTTCAAACCCTAAATTATTTAACTTTCTTATTATGGCACTTCCAACCATGCCACTTCCACCAGCTATAAAAATTTTATCTTTCTTATTCATTAGTTTCATCTAATATGAACCATTTTTATTCTTGAGAGCTATTTATTTGAAAACCTGATTTTTTCAATATAGAGTCTTTCCTAGCTTCTTCTTTATCAGATTCTATCATTTCTTTTATTAATTCTTCGAGTGAAGTTTTTGGGGTCCAACCTAATTCTAGAGCTGCTTTTTTAGATTCGCCAAGAAGAAATTCAACCTCAGTAGGTCTAAAGTATCTGGGATCAACTCTGATAACTATTTCCATAGTGTCAGCTCTTCTACCTACTTCATTTAATCCATCACCTTCCCAAATTATTCCAGCTTTACCTTTATCACTCCATCCGAGATAACAGGCACTTATCTCCGCAAATCTCCTAATACTTTCTGCTCTACCAGTAGAGATAACATAATCTTTAGGTTCTTCTTGTTGCAGCATTAGCCACTGCATCTCTACATAGTCTCTTGCATGTCCCCAATCTCTTTTTGAATTTAGATTTCCCAAGAAAAGAACATTTTCTAGACCTGCATTTATTCTCGCAAGCCCCCTTGTGATTTTTCTTGTTATGAAAGTTTCTCCTCGTCTTGGACTTTCGTGGTTAAAAAGAATCCCATTACATGCGTACATACTATATGCTTCTCTATAATTAATCGTAATCCAATAGGCATATAATTTCGCAACACCATATGGACTTCTTGGGTAGAAAGGTGTTTTTTCATTTTGTGGTGTTTCCTGAACTAGACCGTATAATTCACTAGTGCTCGCTTGATATATTTTTGTTTTTTTTGAGAGACCTAATATTCTAACTGCCTCTAATATTCTTAAGGTGCCTAAAGCATCGCAGTTTGCAGTATATTCTGGAGTTTCAAAACTTACTGCTACATGACTTTGTGCTCCAAGATTATAAATTTCATCAGGTGATATATCTTGTATTAGTCTTATTAAGTTTGTACTATCAGTAAGGTCGCCATAATGCATGAAAAATCTTGGGTTATTTTCATGAGGATCTTGATATAGATGGTCTACTCTTTGTGTATTTAAGCTACTGCTTCTCCTCTTGATTCCATGTACTTCATAGTTTTTATTTAAAAGAAATTCAACTAGGTAACTACCATCTTGTCCAGTAACTCCAGTAATTAAGGCTTTTTTATTCATCATGTTATTTTTTTATTAATACTTTTTCAAAATGCGTATTTTATTGTTTATTTAAATATAGGTTTAATTATATAGCTTCATAAAAGTGATTTCTATTTATCTAAATAAAAAGTTAATTTCTGGTTCAATCTTTTACCTCTTTAATCTTCCAAAATTGTTTCTAATCCTGATAATAATATTCAACATAATTCTTATTAAGGCTTTTCTTATCCATATGAAAAAGTTTAGTATGATTTAAATTTTCTTGGTCTAATACGCTTCCTAATGGATTCGAACCATTGACCCACTGCTTAGAAGGCAGTTGCTCTATCCAGCTGAGCTAAGGAAGCAAATGTCTCTCATTTATTTAGTTACTCAGCTCTTCACTCAGTTAACAAAATCTTGAAAAACAGAAACAAATTAACTTTATTTATAACCCTATTATCTTAATACAGCCTTGCACTCGCTACCAGTAATTCTTCAAATTTAAATACTAATAGAAAAATTTTTGTTATTAAGATTAAATTCCAACTTAAGTATTTTCTATAATAACTATTTCTAAAGTTATTCTTAATAATTTTTTTAACTAGATAAATCTAATCAATTAGAAAAAGTTTGTTGAGATATTTTATTATCAACTTAATTATCAACTTCATAAAATGATCATTAACTCAGGAAAAGGGATGAGAAATTTATGAGAATAATGTAAATTAATTATATCTACTGTGATAAAAGGAAAAATCTGATACATATCAACTTTTATGACAAGAAATTTTTGAAAAAATAAATTTCTTTAGGATCTATATATAGAATTAAGAAAAAATAATTTTTAATTTTGGCTAAAAGGCTCACAGATAAACAAAAGGAACAATTAACCCAAAAATTTATTAATGGAACGAATATCAATGATTTGGTAGAAGAATTTAGTTCTACTAAATTAACAATCTCTAGATATTTAAAAAAAAATTTAGGAGCAAAAACTTATCAAAGTTTGATAGAAAAAAGTAAAACCTTCAAAAGCTTATTTATTAAACAAGAAAAATCATCTTCAATGGAGAATGGAAATCTCCGGAATAATAAAGTCTTTAAAAAGAATATTTCTAATAAAGAAGCTGATACCATGAATTTTATAGAAGAACAATCTGATTTTGCTTTAAATGACTTTGTAGAGGTTGCACCTCTAAATTATGAGATTGATAATATACCCCAAAAAGACTTGTCATCGATTCCTATCTCAGAGATAGATCTACCAAAAGTTGTTTTCATGATTGTTGATAACAAAATTGAATTACATACTAAACTTCTTCATGATTATCCTGAGTGGCAATTTCTTTCAGAAGAGGAATTAGATAGAAATACGATACAAATATTTTATGATTTGAAAATTGCAAAACGCTATTGTTCAAAAGAACAAAAAGTTATTAAGGTCCCAAACACGGATGTGTTTAGAATTGTCGCACCACTTTTAATATCTAGAGGAATTTCGAGAATAGTTACTTCTGATAAATTAATAGCATTATAGAAATAAATTATTTTTCCTTTTTTTTATAAAAATTTAGTGTGATAAGGTTTCCAAAAATAGACCCACTTATAAAGCTTGTCCCAGTTATGAATCCAATAGGTAAGGATACAGTTTTATTTATTAATAAATCAACCTTACTTCTATTGCTATTATTCTGAATTCCTGTAACTAAAAGAATAAATAGACAAGAATTGAAAGTAATTATAAAAAATATTTTTTTTACTAAATAATGCATTTGATTATAATTCTTTGTTCTTATAATTTTAATATAAATTATAAATCATTTTTCGATTAAGATTTTCTTTTTTTGCAAGGTATTTTGAAGCCGCTGGTAAGCTTAGGCCTGCATCAATTAATGCATTAAGTTCTTTTTTTATAAGTGATTCATCAAAGTCTATTTTTTTAGTTTTATTAATACCTTTTATCACAATAGTGATTTCCCCAATAATTGTTTTCCCTTCAAAAAACTCTAAAACCATATTTATGGTATTTCCTATATGCTCTTCAAATTTCTTCGTTAATTCTCTTGAAACTTGAATCTCTCTTTCACCTCCACAAAACTCTTTTAATTCTCTCAAAAGTTTATTAAGTCTTTGAGGAGATTCAAATAATATGGTTGTCTTTTCATTATTACTGATTTCTAAAAGAATTTTTTTTCTATCACTTTGTTTTTTTGGCAAAAAACCTTCAAAAATGAATTTAGATGATGGCATCCCACTTGAAACAAGGGCGGTTATGGCTGCGCAAGGACCTGGGATGCAGATAATATCTATCCCTAAAGACCTCGCCTTACAAACTAAATCTTCTCCAGGGTCACAAATACTTGGCATCCCAGCATCACTAACTATAGCAATAGATTTACCTGCTATAAGGTCGTTTATCAAGGAAGGGATTTTTTTAAAAGAATTATTCTTATTAAAGCTAATAAGATTATTTTTGATTCCAAATTTATTCATAATCTTTTTTGTTTGCCTTGTATCTTCACAGGCAACCAAAAATACATTTTTTAGAATATTTAAAGCTCGTGATGAGAGATCGTTTAAATTACCAATTGGTGTTCCTACTAAATACAAAACACCATTTTCTGGTTCGTGATTTCTGTGCGATAATGAGATTTTATTATTCATTACGTGGTTAAATTCCCAGAAGGGGTTGATATTAATTATCTTATCGATGATCTGCGAATTTTGAGCTGGGAGGCTGCAGATATTTTGCTTAAATATTCCCAAATTCTTAAGAAATCAGAGAATAAAACTACTATTATTAAAAATGATAACAAGAAAGATCCTGTAACAATAGCTGATTTAGAAGTGAATGATTTGATTCTCGAAAGAATGCAATGTAAATATCCAAATATCGGCTGGAAATATTTAAGTGAAGAAAATGCAAAGGGTGATCTTAATAATTGCGATGTCAATTCTGAGTGGGTTTGGATACTTGATCCCCTAGATGGTACAAAAGACTTTATTCAAGGAACAGGTAATTATGCAATGCATTTTGCCCTTAATTACAATAAGAAACCTTTTCTTGGAGTTGTGCTTATTCCAGAAAGAGACGAATTATGGATATCAAATGGAGAGAATGTTTGGTGCGAAAGAAGAGATCATTTAAATCGAAAATTAAATTCCTTTCCTAACAAAAGTATTAGTGAGATGACTTTGGTGACAAGTAAAAATCATAGTAATCCAACCTTGATGAATTTAATTGATAAGATATGCTTTAAGAATGTTGTAATTATGGGTAGCATTGGTTGCAAAATTGCTTCTATCATTAGAGGTGAAAGTGATATTTATATTTGTTTAAGCTTGCCAAATAAAAGTTCACCTAAAGATTGGGATTTTGCTGCTCCAGAAGTTATTTTAAAAACAGCTGGTGGAGCTGTTACGAATTTAGAAAATGAGGAACTTTGTTATGAAAAACCAAATTTTGCTCAGGGAGGAATAATTATTGCCTCTAATAATAAAAAAATGCATGCAGAAATATGTTTTAGGATAAAAGAAATAATTAAAAAATATAATATTTATCCTTTAACCCTTAATTAAGAGGAGCCACTGGAGTTGGGGTAGGTTCTGGGTAAGACATCCCGCCATTTTGAGCAACCCCTCTCAATGTGAGATTAATTCTACCTCTGCTATCAATTTCTCTTACTCTGACAGTTACTTCATCTCCTTGCCTTACAACATCTTCAACTCTCTCGACTCTAGCCTCAGACAACTGAGAAATATGAACCATGCCCTCTTTCCCAGGGAGAATTTCTACAAATGCTCCGATAGGAATAATTCTAGTAACTACTCCTGAGAATATCTCTCCTTCGTGCACTTTTCGAGTTAATCCTTCTATTATTTTTTGAGCTTCTTCAGCAGCAGCCCCATCATGTGAGGCTATAGTTACAATTCCTCCATCTTCTATATCAATTTTAGTATTAGTTCTCTCAGTAATACCCTTGATAGTTCTACCCCCAGGTCCGATAACCGTTCCAATCAGCTCTGGATCAATCCTAAAGCTTAAAAGTCTTGGAGCATGAGGTGATAATGATTCTTGAGGTTTATCAATTGCTTCTTGCATTTTTTCTAAAATATGCAATCTTGCTGGACGAGCTTTTTTTATTGCATCAGAAATTATAGAAACTGGTAAGCCTGTAATTTTCATATCCATTTGTAATGCAGTTATACCTTTTTCAGTTCCGGCAACTTTGAAATCCATATCTCCAAGAAAATCCTCAATCCCCTGAATATCAGTAAGTATACGAACTTCTTTACCTTCTTTAATTAAACCCATAGCAGTTCCACTTACAGGAGCTTTCAATGGAACACCCGCATCTAATAACGAAAGTGTACTTCCGCAAACAGATCCCATTGAGGTAGAACCATTAGAGCTTAATACTTCGCTAACTACTCTCAAAACGTATGGGAATGTTTCCTTCCCAGGAAGTACTGGAATTATTGCTCTTTCTGCTAAAGCCCCATGACCTACCTCTCTTCTGCCAGGGGTTCGCATCGGCCTAGTTTCTCCCACTGAGTAAGGTGGAAAATTATAGTGATGAAGATAGGTTTTCTCAGTGCTTGGATTTAAATCGTCCATTTCCTGAGCGTCACTTGGAGTCCCAAGTGTAGTAGTTGATAAAACTTGAGTCAGACCTCTTTGGAATAAGGCAGAGCCATGAACTCTTTTTGGTAGTATTCCAGCTGTTGCAGATATCTTTCTAACTTCGTCTAAATCTCTACCATCAACTCTTTTCCCATCATTAATGATTTGAGACCTCATTAACTTTTTGGTCAGTATTTTAAAGTCAGAATGAATTAATTTTTCATTTTCTGAAGTTAAAACCTTTAATTGATTTTCATCTTTAAGAGAATCGATTTTGCTTTGCACTTCAAGTTTGATTTTATCTAATTCAGAATCTCTTTCTTCTTTAGATTGATCAAATTTTTTCAAAACTAAATCAATCGGTTTTGTACAGTTTTTCTCTAAATACGTAGATAAAGTTTTATCAACTTCTGGTTCTGAAGGTTTGACTTGTTTAATTCCTAAGTCCTTAAGTAGATTTTCTTGAGCTTTAATAAGTTCGTTTACTGCTTCGTATCCGAAATCTATTGCTTCGATCGTATCTTGTTCTGAAAGTTGATTTGCGCCTGCTTCAATCATCACAATTCCATCCGGCGAACCTGCCACAACAATATCTAGATCGCCTTTTTCGATTTCTCTGTAACTTGGGTTTAAGATGAAATCATCTCCCAATAATCCCACTCTCACGGCAGCCATTGGTCCATAAAATGGGATGTTTCCTAATAATGTTGCTACGGAGGCTCCAGTTATTGCTAGTACATCCCCAGGTACTCTTTCATCAAGTGAAAGGCAAGAAGCAACTATTTGTATCTCATCTCTCATCCATGATGGAAATAGAGGCCTCATTGGCCTATCAATTAATCTTGCTATTAATGTAGCTCTTTCAGGAGGCCTGCCTTCTCTTCTCATGAAACCTCCAGGGATTCTTCCTGCTGCATATAATTTCTCCTCGTAATCACATATTAGAGGCAGAAAGTCAGCAGCTTCTTTCTTACTTGTTTTTGTTGCAGTAACTAATAAAGATGTGTCACCACATTCAATCATTACGGCTCCATTTGCTTGAGGAGCATATAGTCCTGTAGTTAGTCGTATCTCTCGTCCGTCAAACGTGATCGACGTATTTTTTCCTTCCACTTTTTAAATTATAAATCTATACATAATTTATTCTTACATCTCAAAGGGACATATTGAGTAGATTATTTAGATAAGGTTTTAAAATAATTCTTAAAATAGTTTTGATAATAATCTTAATCAGTTGCTAATACTTGTTTTCTTGGCGAAAATAAAAATTAAAAACTTTTTCAATAATTATAATTTTTCTTTAATCACCAACTAGATTTTACAACACCTGGCAGTTCTCCGTTATGAGCTCTTAGCCTTAGTTGGTTTCTGCATAAACCAAAATCTCTATAGACACCTCTTGGTTTACCTGTAGCCCAACATCTGTTTCTAAGTCTTGTTGGGGCTGAGTTCCTCGGAAGCCCTTGTATCTTTCTATGTATTTCTAATCTTTCCATAGGATCTTTAGCAGCATTAAATTCATCTAATAATGATTTCCTCTTGGCAGCATATTTCCCCACTAGTTTTTTACGTTTTACCTCTCTAGCAATCATTGATTTTTTTGCCATTAAAATTTTACTTAAATTTGTATTTCTATTTTAACAGCTAAACTAACATAATTTAAAATTTAATTATTGATTTAGTAGTCTCTGTACTATTAGTAATTGGCTAGTATCTCTAATAATTAATAAAACGCTTAGTCCAACCAAAAGAAAAAAACTTGATTGAGTTACAGCTATTTGGAGTTTAACTGGTACTGGTTTACCTCTTAATCCTTCAATAAGGGTCAAAACCAGCTGACCTCCATCAAGAAGTGGCAAAGGAAGAGAATTAAGAACAGCTAAATTAATAGAGATCAAGGCAGCAAATAATAATATTCCAGTACCCCCTTGCTCAGATAACTGAGCTCCAATTTCCACAATTTTTACTGGACCACTTAATTGTTGAGCTGTTGAGGAAAAATTTGTAATTAATCCCTTATAACCTTGTATTGTTTTTATTAATAGTGATGAAAACTCCTTATTAGTATATTGAAAAAGTTCATTGATATTTTTTGTTTTTTTTGTTTCTTTTTTAATATTTGGTTGCAACTGAGCACCAATTGTACCTTTTCCCTCAATGCTTTGAGGAATCAAAACTAGGTTTTGATAAGAGTTTTCTCTCTCAATTTGAATTGATATTGATTCTTCTGAAGAACTTTGGATTTTACTGACTAAACTCGATACGGCTTGATCGCCAACACCTAATACATTTCCATCTATTTTTAGAATTTTATCCCCTGGTTCTAAGCCCGCTTTAAAAGCAGCTTTTTCTGGTTGAATTGCTAGAACTAAAATTCCTGGATCTGGATCAAAGGGAATTCCAATAGAGGTTACGTTTATTATTAAGATTGTATAAGCAAGCAGTAAGTTAGCGAATACTCCAGCTGATATTACAATCACTCTTTGTGCAATTGGCCTGTTTTTTAAAAGATTTGGATCTTTAGGATCAATATTATTGATTTCTTCATCTGGGAAGGAAACAAATCCTCCCAAAGGAAAAGCTCTAAATGAGTAAGTAATTCCCTTATATTTTTTTTGTATTATTGGAGGGCCAAATCCAATAGAAAAACCATCAACATATATCCCTTGGAATATTGCAGCAAGAAAATGGCCCATTTCATGAAAAAAAATGAGAAATCCTAATACTGTTATTGAGGTTAAAACATTCATTATTTTATATTAGTCAGTTTTTATTAAAGATGATCCAAAATATGGTACTAAGGCATCAGGAATTCTGACACTCCCATTAGGTTGCTGTCCATTCTCAAGAATTGCGGCCATTGTTCTTCCAATAGCTAAACCACTTCCATTTAGAGTATGTATATATGAAGTTTTCTTATCAATTTTTGTTCTTATTGATGATCTACGAGCCTGAAAGTCTAGGCAATTGCTGCAACTAGATATTTCTCTATAACATTTGCTGCTAGGTAGCCAAACCTCAAGATCAAAGGTTCTGCTAGAAGAAAAACCTAAATCTCCAGTGCAAATATCGACTAATCTGTATGGTAGATTTAGTTTTTTTAAAATACTTTCGGCGTCGGCAGTTATTTGTTTATGTGCCTCTAAAGATTTATTTGGATCAGTAAACCAATATAATTCAACCTTATTAAATTGATGAAGTCTTATTAGACCTTTTGTATCCCTTCCATAACTACCCGCTTCTCTTCTAAAGCAAGGACTGTAAGCTACATATTTTAAAGGTAAAAATTTTGGATCAATAATCTCATTTTTATGAAAAGCAGTTAGTGGAACTTCAGCCGTTGGAGATAGCCATAAATCATCACTTGCACACTTAAAACTCTCATTTGAAAATTTAGGAAGTTGGCCGGATCCTTGAAGACTTTCTGAATTAACTAATGCTGGAGGTATTAACTCTAAATACCCATTATTAGAATGAACATCTAGCATGAAATTAATTAAAGCCCTCTCCAACTTTGCCCCATTGCCTGTAAGGGTAATAAAACGACTTTTTGCTATTTTTGTTGATTTTATGGAATCAAATAGATTTAAATTTTCACCTATTTCCCAATGAGTTTTTAGATTATTTTTTTTTAGAGGAACTCCCCATCTTTTAAGTTCAATATTTTTATTTTCATTTTCTCCAAGAGGTGCATCTTTGCTTGGGAAATTTGGTAATTTTGATATTTCATCTTGAAGTTGTTGGTCTAATATTCTTTTTTTCTCTTCAAATTCTGAAACTTTTATTCTGTATTTATTTCCCTTGTCTTTTAATTTATTAAGTTCTTGAGAATTAGCATTATTTGAATTTCTTATTTCTTGGCCAATAATTTTGCTTAATTTTTTACTCTCTGATTGCAGGCTTGATATTTCTGTGTCAAGTTCTTTTCTCTTTATAGTTAGTTTATGTATGTAAGGTATATCATAAACTTTTCCTCGCAAGGATAAATTATTTTCCACAAATGTTGGATTTTCTCTTATTAATTTTTGATCTAACACTCTTTTTTTATTTTTTTATATCCTAACAAGATAGTTTATCTCAAATCATTATTTGCGCTTTTTGATTAAAAATTAATTAAATAAGGGATTAATAACTTTGTTTGGATTTTTCAAATTAAAAAAATTAATTATGAGGCAGAGCGTGCTCGACCTGTAGATGACCATTGTTTTAAGAAATCAATTTGCTCTTTAGCTGTCCTTGATAGTGGGACCAATTCAGAAACAGCCTTAATTAAATCTTTTTCCATTAGTTCTCTTTTCTCATCGAATGAAAAGTGCATACCTTCAATGACTGCTTGTTCAAGTTCTGCTCCAGAATATCCATCTGTACGATCAATTATTGTTGAAAGGGGGAAATTGTAACTTGGTCTTCTCTTTTTTAAGTGTAAATCAAGGATACTTAATCTTTCTTCAGAATTCGGTAAATCAAGAAAAAATATCTCATCAAATCTACCTTTTCTTAATAACTCCGCTGGTAGCTTATCAATTGCATTAGCGGTAGCTATTACAAAGACAGCCGATTCTTTCTCGGCCATCCAAGTTAACAAACTAGCTAAAACTCTTTGACTAGTTCCTCCATCACTTCTCGCATCTCCTCCAAATCCCTTGTCTATTTCATCAATCCATAGGATACAGGGTGACATGGCTTCTGCCCTTGAAATAGTCTCTCTTGTTCTTGCCTCGCTTGATCCAACAAGACTTGAAAATAATCTTCCCACATCAAGTCTAAGAAGTGGCATTGACCAACTTTGAGAAATAGATTTGGCAGTTAATGATTTCCCAGTCCCTTGTGGCCCAACTAGTAAGACACCTTTAGGAATAGGAAGTCCGTAGTCTCTGGCTTCTTTTGAAAAAGCTCTATATCTTTGTTTAAGCCATACCTTTAATACTTTTAATCCTCCAATCTCATTCTGAGTTGAATTGCTTTCAAAAAATTCTAATACTTCACTTCTGGAAATAACTTGTTTTTTCTCTTCAAGAATGTCCTTAATATCTTCTTTACTTATTTTTCCTCTTTGTGTAAGCGCTTTAGCCGTTACTTGCTTAAGTTTTGTTTCGGTTAAACCACTTGATGCTATTGCAAGTTCGTTCAAGTCTTTTTCGCTTAAATCTGAATCAGTATTTAAAGCCATTTTTTTTATAAGATTGGTTAATTCAGTTAGATCAGGCAAAGGTAAATTTATTATTGAAATTAAATCATCAAGCTCTTCAGATGAGGGCAATATATGAGAACTAAGTACTAAGTTATTGTTTGTTTCTCTAAGTGAAAAAGATAATTCTTTTATTGTTCTATTAATCGATGGATCATCATAAAATTTATGAAAGTCTTTAACTAATAATATTGTTGGTAATTCCGAAGTTTGTTCCTTAATCCAATTAAGAGCTCCTAGCGGATTGTTAGAAAATTTCCCATTCTCATTTAGTAATCCTTTGATTCCATTAACACAATCCCAAGATACTAATCTTTTTATATTTAATCTTTTGCATGATTGGTTGAGAATTTTATACAGTCTCTCTTCTTCTTTAGTTCTTATCCATATTAAAGGAGTTCTTGATTTTATTAGTAATTCTAAATTTTTAATCCAATTATCCATTATTTATAACAGGTGATTAGATTATTTTTTGTTATTTGGTTCAAATGGTAATCTTTTCTCTGTAATATTGGCGGTAGAGGGAATTACTTTATTTTTGTTTATTAATTGTTCATCCAGAATTTTTTGTAAGTTTGCTGGAAGAGCTTCTTTGTTTAGTAGGAATGTTTGCAAAGCTTGGAAGATATTTGCCACAACCATATAGAGCAATACTCCTGCAGGTAAAGGAAAAAATAAGAACATACCAGTAATCATTATTGGAGTAATCTTATTTGCTGTAGATTGTTGAGCATTTGAAGGCATCCCTTGACTGGATAAAACCTGTGAAAGAAGCAAGGTTAAACCAAAAGCTCCAACTAATGTAGCTATATCCCAATTTATTGAACCATCAACGTAAAACCCAACTTGCCCAAGTGCTTTAATAAACAAAAATCCACTTTTTGCAGCTAGACCTGGAATTCTAGCTTCAATTGTTGCATCTCCTGGTTTGATGGCTGTAACTAAACCATCTTGAGAAACCTTAATGTTTTCTGAACCTTTTGATACCGACCACTTAGGAAGAAATTTTGAACCGTTATCGTATTTTGAAAGAACTTCTGAATAGCTGTTACCATTAGTAGTCTGCAAGTTTATCTTTACTGACTCTTCAGTACCTAATTTTGTACCATTAGGTAATGTGGCAACTACAGGAAAATGGGACTTTTCTGTTACAAATATAGAATGTCTTGGAGATTTGTATGGCTTTGGATCAATAGCTGCTATTTGTTCTTGTGGTAAAACTTTTAAATTTATATTGTAAGGTACATCTGCGAATGGTGATCCTCTTAGGGTCGCAAATAAGGCAAATAATACAGGCATCTGAACTATTAAAGGTAAACATCCTGCAAGAGGACTACCAAATTCATTCATTAATTTACCAAGTTCTTCTTGTTGTTTTTTGGGGTCACCTGAGAATTTTGATTTTATCTCTGCTTGCCTTTTTTGCATTACAGGTTGAGCTATTTTCATTCTTCTAGCGCTTCTTATAGATCCTGCGCTTAAAGGGAAAAGTGCAATTCTTATTACGACAGTTAATGCAACAATTGCTAAGCCATAACTTGGGACTAATCCGTAGAAAAAATCTAGAATCGGGATTAGTAGTTTTTCTGAAATGAACCCGATCACAATATTAAAAAAATTTTAGTTTTATTTGACACTTTATCTTACAGGATAAAAACACTTTTGTAATTAATCTATTCAGGATTTAGTTGCAAATCCTTCAACCTCATTAAGATTTATTGTTTGTGATCTTTTAACCATGTTTTCCTCGATAAACTTTTGTTTTTCTCTAAATAAAGGTAGGGATTTCATTTCTACCTTGGATCCATCGTTAAGGATTAGAACCATATCTCCATAAGATCCAAAGCCTCGTGGAATAGATCTTATCTCTTGAATATGGCTTAAAGATACTTGTGTTTTATTTTTTCCAAACCAGCCACCATCAATAGTTATCCTTTTGTTGGTGATTTTATACCTTAACCATAAAGCCCTTACTAATGCTGCAAAAGTAAATGGGAGACCTAGAATAGTTAAACCAGCAATTAAATTTATTATTAAATCGCTTTTGGCTGGACCGCCTTCATAAAAGGATTCTTCATTTATGTTAATCATTTAAAAAGACCTGACTTGAAAATTAGGTGTTGAAATTCCTCCAATAGTTTATATTCATCATTGTAGGAAATATCAGACTTAAGGTTAACAAGTAACCAATAGGGTTTGTGGTTCTTTTCTTGACTAAAATTTTTTAATAAGCAATCCTGTAATTCGCGCCTAATTTTATTTCTTACAACTGCTTTTTTTGAAACTTTCTTACTTATGGCTATTGCAATTTTAAAATTATTTAGACTATTAATATTTTTATGAGAGATAAGAATTTTTGGATTTGATTTAGCTATTTTGAAAGTCATAAATTTACCGTAATATTTCACGGAATTTCTGTGAACATAATCAAAAGTCCTATGACCTTTTAAACGCATAGCTTTGGGCAAG
>CACGEL010000017.1 GCA_902572065.1 uncultured Prochlorococcus sp. | reverse complement strand
TATTTTTTCTTTTGAATCTGGCTCTAATAAAACAAAATGATCTGCAGATCTTATTAATGGATTTGACATGATAAAAAATTTCTTTTGCTTAATTATTTTTCTAATTTTTCAAATGCTTTTAATAAATAATGCATATGCTTTAAACGATTCTAATGTAAAAGAGTTTTTGGAAAATAGAGAAAAGTTATGGCCAGAATTATACTTACCAAATTTCCAATTTTCTGATATTTCAAGAGATTTAATTTATCCTAATTGGTTTGAAGGTAATTGGCTTGTTACTTCTCAAGATTTAACATATAAATCAGAAGAACCTGTAGTATACGAAGTAAATTTTTATAAGAATAATTTAAATGAGGTTATTGGCAATCGTTCAAAAAATTCTGAATCAATCGGAAAGGCAATTTTTGGTGAAGAATTGATAAAGGTGGTTAATGATCCCCAATCTTTTAATAACCAAATTACTTATTTGAAAGATGATTTCTATATTGATTCAAGAATTACAGGAAGAAATCAAATACAAGATAATGATATTTTTTTTGCTGATGAATTAGTAATTCAAACCGCTCATAAACAAGGCGTTTCCAGAGTTAATCAGGTCGAAACTATTAGTAAGTTTAAAAAATGTTCTGAAGTCAATTTAAAATTAAAAGATAACCAAAAACCTGATATATGTGGTGTTCAATATATTGCTACATATGGATCTAAAGTTGGAGATCCTTCAGTTCATGCAATTAATACTAATAGATATAAACTAAATTTTCAATTTATTGAGAATTAGCACTAAAAATATATTCTTCCAAATTATTTCTCCAAATAAATAGATTTTCTAGGTAAGGATTGTTTATATATTCTTGGCATCCTTGTCCAGAAAGAATAGGGCCTGCAGACTTTGGGAACTTAAGCAGTGATAATTGTGCAGCAATTGCAATATCAGCTATTGATAAATTATCACCTATTAGATATTTTTTATTAATTAGGGATTTTGATAAAGCTTCTAATATTTTTTGCAGGTCTAAATTATCTTTGGAGGATAAAACTACGTTAGAAATTTTACTAAGATTTTTAAAAGGTAATTTATCAAATAATCCTTTTACTTTAGATGGTATTTCGTCTGGAAGCAAAGCAGTGCGTAGTTTTGGATTCTCTATTGCTGATTTAATTAGGGCTTTTCTACAAGTTGATGCCATAGTATTATCAGCCCAATCCTCTATTAACTTGCATTGCGCAAACAACAAAGGATCTTCCGGGAAAAGTGGATTATTATCATTTTTTTTATTTATATATTCGCAAATAATTGTAGAGTCACTAACAATTTGATCATTATCATCTACAATTATTGGAACTTGTTTCTGACCAGATATCTTGAAGATTTCAAATTGCCCTATGCCTGGTGAAACTTCTTCAACTCTATATTGTAATTTCTTTGCGTGAAGAGCCATTCTTACCTTGAAGCAAAAAGCGCTATGTCTAAATTGATATAATGTGATCATGCTATTTAATGTTTGTTAAAACTTAGCTAAAAAACCAATCTAATTGTGGAGCTAATGGGCGAATTCTTTTCAAATGTTGCAAGATATCCTAAGTATTTGATTTCTATTATTGCCGGAGGTTTAGTTGCATTACTCCAACCTTTGTTCAAAAATAGATCAAATCCCTTAACCTTAGTGGGTTTAATATCTTCAGTAATAAGTGCTTTCATAACAGTCTATTTCGTACTTCAAGCAATGACTAATCCAATTAACTTACAATCATAATGCCTAATAATTATCGAATTGCAAAAGTTTCTTCTCTTTTGAAAAAGGAGATAACTCTTATTTTACAGAATGATTTGGAAAATAATCTAATAAAGAGTAATTTCATTCATATCTCAAAAATAGATTTAAAAGCAGACCTGCAATTTTGTAAGATTTACGTAACATCAACTGCTGAAAAGGAAATACGAAAAGAAATTGTTGAAAATTTAAATCTCTCAAAACACTTTATCAGACATACTTTAGGTGAAAGAATAGAGATGAGAAGAGTTCCTGAAATAACTTTTAGGGACGATACAGTATTGGAAAAAGGTTTGTCAGTACTTAAGCTGCTTGAGGAATTAAAAAATAAAACTCAAAATCCAGATTCAAAAGTTGAGGGAAATAATGCCAAAAGTTGAGCTACCTTTGCATCAAAAAAATATAATTATTACTCGATCAAAAGATAAGATATTTGATATAAAAAAAATATTCACTAATAAGGGTGCTCAAATATTTGATTTTCCATCAATTTATGTTGGATACCCTGATGATTTAAATCCTCTTGATGATGCTTTAAACGAAATAAATGATTTTCACTGGATTATTTTTTCTAGTAGTAATGGAATAAAATTCGTAGATGAGAGATTAAAAAATTTAAATACTTCATTAAAGGAATGTTCTCATAAAATAAAAATTGCTGTAGTCGGTGAGAAAACTGCTTTAACTCTTAGCGAGTTAGGTATCTTGGCGGATTTTGTGCCCCCAGAATTTGTTGCGGAAAGTTTAATTGAAAATTTTCCTATATCCGGATATGGACTCAGAGTCTTATTGCCAAGAGTTCAAACTGGAGGTAGGAATTTAATTGCTGATGAATTCAGGAATTCCGGTTCACGAGTTATAGAGGTTGCTGCTTATGAAACAAGATGTCCGGATTCAATTCCTCTAGAAACTATTAATGCAATTAATAATAGACAAGTTGATGCAATGGTTTTTTCAAGTGGTAAAACAGTATCAAATTCTGCTTTCTTGCTTGAAAAAGAATTTGGGAAAGAATGGTTGTCATTTCTAGATGATGCAAAGTTATTAACTATTGGTCCTCAAACTTCAAAGACATGTGAAAAACTTTTTGGCAGAGTGGATAGGGAGGCGGTTAAATATACCTTTGAAGGATTATTAGATGCTGCAATTGATATTTTTAATTAGAAAGGCCCTTTTGGTAATTTTTTTCTACTAAATCTCTAAATCTATCAATATTTGCTTGTAATTCTTTAGTTACCATCTTGCCCATAATTTTTTCTTCCATAAATCGAGCAATCATTTTAGGTAATTCATAGGTAACACTTAAGTTTACAGAAGTTGATTGGTCTCCTTGTGATACAAATACAACAGATCCTTTGGTTGGTAATCCACCTATAGATTCCCATTTCAATTTGTTCTTCTCAATCCTTTCTGTTATTTGTGCTTTCCACTTAAACTTAAATCCATTAGCAGCTAAAGTCCATTCGGTTAAATCAGGTAAAGTAGATGTTTCTTGATCAACAGTTTTTACGGATTCAATCCAGCTCATCCAAAGAGACATAGAATCCAAATCACTCCACGTGTTCCAAACGTTATCTAATGGTGCATTTACATTTGTGATTACTGTATGTTTTAGCCAAGTACCCATATTTAGCTAACCGCAAGATTCTTTGCTAATTCGGCTTTCTTATCTAGTATTGCTGCTGCTGCTAGATGCCCGCTCATAGTAGCTCCCTCCATAGAATCTATATAGTCTTGCTTTGTATAACTACCTGCCAAAAATAAATTTGATATTGAAGTCCTTTGATCTGGTCTATAAGGTTCCATACCTGGTGACTCTCTATAAAGTGATTGGGGAACTTGCACTACATTACTCCAAAGTAATTTAAGATTTTTCGAAGAAGGAAATAAACGACGTACCTCAGCATCAATTTCTTTAGTTACTCTTTCTGTGGATCTACCCATCCAACGATCTCCAGGAGTCAAAACACATTGAAGTAAAGATCCCATTCCTTCTTTTCTATAATCAACTGGACTTGTTAAAGCTAAATCTGCGAAACAACTAAAGGAGGCATCGGCTGTATATAGAAGATTATCTAAACCTTTAGGGATCTGACTTTTGTTGTCATTCTTCAGTTCAGTAACCCACCCATCATATCTTAATTGTATTGTTGCTACCGCAACTGCTCTGAGTTTTTTTAAACCTTCAAATTCTTTAAATTGATACCATTCTTTTGGAATTATTTTTTTAATTCCAGGCACATCACAAGCAGCAAGAAATGTATCAGCAAATATAGTTGTGGGGCCCTCAGGAGTAGATAATTTTAGTTTCGTCACTGAGTAGGAAGAAGAATCTTTTTCAAAAATGATTTCTTCGACCTTATGATTTAAGTGGATCTTACAGCCTTTCTTTGAGATGTAATCAACAATAGGCTGTGTTAGCCATTTATGAGGCGATCCTTTTAAAAGGTTAAGCTTAGATGCCTCAGTCTTAGATGCAAACATCATAAAAATGGTTAACATACATCTTGCCGAAATATCTTTACAATTTATAAAACCCAAAGCGTAAGCAATTGGATCCCACATTCTTTCAATACTTCTTGTACTACCGCCATGATTTAAAAACCATTCTTTAAAGCTTATTTTATCCAAGTCTCTAATTATTTTCATTGAACCTTCATAGTCTACTAATCCTCTTACTATGGGGCTTGTTCCTAATGCCAATGCATTTCTTAACTTGTCTACCCAAGTAAGTTGTTCTGTAGTGAAAAAAGCCTTCAGTCCGTTAAAAGGAGCTCCTAAGGCAAATCTGAAATCCAAAGATTTTAAATTACCACCATTATTTATAAATAAATGAGTATGTTCCTTTGGAAGCAAATTATCTAATGCTCCAACTTTTTTCATGAGTTTAAATAAATTTGCATAGTTATAAAAAAATACATGTAATCCCATTTCTATATGGTTACCGTCTTTGTCTTCCCAACTTCCAACTTTTCCGCCCCAAAATGATCTGCTTTCATAAATCTCAACTTCATGGCCTTCATCTACCAAATTGACTGCAGCTGTTAACCCAGCTAATCCTGAACCTACTATTGCAATTTTCACTTTTTTTAGAAAATTATAACAAATCAACTTCGTAAAACGTTTGTTATGTGCATGATGTGTCTGAATTTTTTATAGTATGGTTACAACAGAATCTGTATTTATGGAAAATGTAAAAATAGAAGAAAAAATAAAAACATCAGATGATGGTAAGGGAATTTTAATTACAAATGATGCAATAGAACAAATATCTTTTTTATTGAAGAATCAGACTGATAAGAAAGCTCTTAGAGTTGGAGTAAGATCTGGGGGGTGCAGTGGTATGAGTTATACTATGGATTTTATTGGTGGGGATGAAATAAATTCTGATGATAAAGTGTATTATTATTCATTAAGTTCAGAACAAAGTTTTAAAGTGGTATGCGATCCTAAAAGTCTTCTTTATATTTATGGAATGCAATTAGATTTTAGTAAAGATTTAATTGGAGGGGGATTTAATTTCGTTAATCCTAATGCTTCACAAACTTGTGGCTGTGGAAGTTCTTTTGCAGTTTAAAAAAATATGACAGATGATATTTCTTCAATTGAATCTGATTTTAATGCAGCTTTATCAAGATATCAAGATGGTCAAGACTTAATACCAATTGTCCAAGATTTCCAAAAAATTATTCAACAAATACCCAATCACTTTGCAGCTTGGACTTGTTTATCTTGGTTGCAACTTCTATTGAAGAATAACGAAGAAGCATTATCAGCTGCCAGAAAAGCGGTTAGCTTAAATCAGCAAGATCCTCAAGCAAGGATGAATTTGTCCTTAGCTCTCTTGGCTACAAATAATAAAGGTGTTAGGGAGCATGTTGAATTAATTAAAAAAATGGCAAAGATGATGCCTGATGTAAAGACTGAGTTAAAAGAGTCTGTTGAAGATGGCTTTAATAGATATTCAAATTGGCCAGAGTTAACCAAAATCAATAAATGGTTGGAATTTTAAATTGTCCAAAATTTTACTATTAAGTAATGGACATGGAGAAGATTTATCTGGTAGTTTGCTAGCTAAACATTTAATAGGAAAAGGTGATCTTGTAGAGGCCCTACCGATAGTAGGTGATGGTGAAAATTATAAAAAAGTAAATGTACGAATTATTGGCAAAACTAAAAAATTTAATACAGGTGGTATTGGTTATAATTCTTTTAAGGGAAGAATGATTGAAATATTTGGGGGTCAAATTTTTTACTTTTTTAAAAAATTATATTTGTCTTTTAAATTAAGAAATAAATATGATTTTTATTTAGTTATTGGTGATATAGTTCCAATTTTTTTTGCCTGGTTCTCAAAAAAAGATTTTTTTACATATTTGGTTGCATATTCGAGCCATTATGATGGCAAATTAAGATTACCGTGGCCCTGTAGATTTTTTTTAATTTCAAAGTATGCAAAAAAAATATATGCACGAGATTTTTTAACAGCAAATGATTTATCTCAACAATTAAGAAAAAAAGTATCTTTTTTAGGAAATCCATTTATGGATAAATTCTCTTTTTTTGAAAAAAAATCAAAGACTTTTTCTTTTAATATTGGATTATTTCCTGGAAGCAGATATCCAGAAATCTTAAATAATTTGCAATTGATTTTAGAAGTATTAGAGACAATGTCTGATTTGAAATATTTTGAGCAAATTCAATTTAAATTTGCAATAGTAAACGATCTTTCTCTGGAAAAAATAAGGGATTTACTAAGCCAAAGAAAATGGATTTATGTAGAAAAAAAATTAAAAAATAAAGGTTTAGAATTTAAATATGGATTTATTAAGATTAATTTTAACTGGAATTTATTTGAAGAAATATTATTTAAAAGTAAGTTTGTAATAAGTATGGCTGGAACTGCAACAGAGCAAGCAATTGGATTGGCAAAGCCAGTGATTCAAATCGAAGGTAAAGGGCCGCAATTTACTAAATCTTTTGCAGAAGCTCAAAGACGATTACTTGGAAAGTATATTTTTTGTTCTACTAATTACATAAATAAAAAAGATCAAATAAATCAGACAATAAATCTAATTCTTAAAGTTATTTATCTTATAAAGCTAGACAAAAACTTTTTGAATTCTTGTCTTGATAATGCAAATCTAAGAATCGGAGATAGTAATGCATGCATTAATATAATTAATGATATAAAAACGTCATGAACAATGACTAATGAGAAATCTCAAACAAGAATAAAAGAGATTATTGATAATTTTTTATTGATCAATTTATTTCTAGTTATTTTTTTTGCAATATTTTTTATATTTGCAGTAATAATGCAAATAAATGGAGTATTTATTTTCCTTAATTTCTTTAGGAATCTTTGGAATCCTCTTATCGTGCCAATAATCACAATCTTAATTGTTAGTACTTTAGGAAATGCAATTAATTCTTGGTGGAGGCGTAAATTGCTTTCTCAAGAAGAGGATATTTAAATTTATATATTTTTTCTTGTAATTTAATACTTGTTACTTTTTGTCCCTCTAATACTAATTTTGCTCCATCACCTAATAAAAATTTCAGGATTGTGCCTGGCACAGGGAGTAAATCTGGCCTATTTAGGCATCTTCCTAATGTTTTAGAGAAATCTTTCATCAATACTGGCTCCGGTGCAACAGCATTAAATACACCAGAAAAATTTTTATCTACTAGTGCTTTAACAATTAATCCACATAAGTCACTTCTATGAATCCAACTCATCCATTGTTTTCCATCTCCAATTGGACCTCCCAATCCAATTTTAAATATAGGAAGCATTTTTCCTAGTGCGCCGCCTTCAGCTTCAAGGACTATTCCAATTCTGAAAATTACTAATCTTGAGAACAATGGTTTTTTGTTAGCAACTGCCTCCCATTTTTTGCAAAGGTTAGCTAAAAAGTCGGATCCACTCTTACTATTTTCATTAAATTCTTTAGTTAAACTTGTTCCATAAAAACCGATTGCTGAACCATTAATTATTACTTTTGGGTTATTTCTGGATTTTTTAAGTGTTTCCATCAAAAATTTAGTTGAATTAATCCTGCTTTTCTCAATTTCTTCTTTTTGACTATCAGTCCATTTTTTATCTGCAATTGGTTCACCTATTAAATTAATTATCCCATCAGAGTCTTTTAAATTACTTAAAAGATTTTTATTGTTCCAATTTTCTTTTTTTGACAGATCTAGTTTAAGAAACGTAAATTTATCAAGTGGAATGTTGATCCTCAAGTTATTAATATTTTTTCTGCTCACAATACAAGGTTCGTGACCTTCTTTAATCAATGCTGGGACTAATTCTTCCCCAACAAATCCTGTACATCCAAGTAGTAAAAGTCGCATATTATTAATTTAGTAATCATATAAGAATATTAACTTTTTTTGTCTATTGTAATTATTATGATGAAATCAATTAAAAAAATTTAATGCAAAAAAGTCTTTGTATAATAAGTTTTGAATTCTATTTAGATAACTTTAATCATGACTGAGTCTATACCGAAAAAGCCTCTTAAGAAAGGTAGCTTAGTTTATGTAGATAAAGATATCTATTCAACCAGTATTGAATCATTAGCCAGTGATATCGATTTACCTGGCTATGTATTGGAGGGCCCAGGAGAAATTTTGAGTATTAAAGAGGAATATGCTCAAGTCAGATGGCGAAGACCTGTTCCAGATGTTTGGTTTAAATTAGATCAACTTAAGGAATATTTAGTTCCTGAATAGCTTTTTAGGAAATTAAAGTTTTTTTATTATAATTCATTTTTGTTTGGATTCTTTTTGCTTCTTTCATCATTTCTTTAGCATCAAATAAATAATCATCTACGTATCCTTTTGTGTATTTATCTAGTTCTGATAAGGCATCTTTAACTTGAGAAAAACAGTAATAAAGATCTAAACCTAAAGAGGATATTGAATTTGGCACAGATATTGACTTGTAAAGTTCATCAACTTTCTCAATTCTTTTTTGTGAAAGATTAACGTAACTGCAAAATTTGTCCATCAATTCTTCATCATATGGATCAGCAGATAGATCTTT
The DNA here is from genome assembly GCA_902572065.1 of uncultured Prochlorococcus sp. The sequence continues at coordinate 8,544 of CACGEL010000017.1, read as the reverse complement.
TATTTCTTGACTCAAAGGTTTGATTATTTGGCTGATAAATCTATTGGTAGGATTATAAATATTCTTTATCCAATTTTTAACTTCGTTATCTTTTATTGTTGAACTATATTTTTTTGTATTAATTTTCTCTTCCCAATTCAAATTGTGGCAATTAGATAATTGTTCGAAAGAAGACAATTTTTTATCATATTGTTCTTTTTTATATGGATCATTAAGAGTCTCCCATGCATCTTGTATCGAAAGAAACCTATCTGTTTCCCCTCCCGCATCAGGATGATGTTGTTTTACCAAGCGACGATAAGAAGATTTTATTTCGTCTTGCGTTGCATTTCTTTTTAAACCTAATTCTTCATAAAGATTTTTCTTCATATCTAAAACCTCTCCTTTTATAAATATCCGTCTTGTCTAGCTTTAATTGAAGTATTTGATTCAAACATTGCTGTTGATAAATATCTTTCACCAAAACTTGGAAGGATCACTATTAATCTTTTATTAATAAGTTCTTTCCTTTGGCCAATTTTTATTGTTGCTGCTAAGGCAGCACCACTACTAATCCCCGACAAAAGACCCTCTATTCGAGCTAGTAACCTCCCGTAGAAAAATGCTTCATCATCATCTATCTTGATAATTTCGTCTATTAATTTGGTATTTAGTACTTTAGGAATGAAGCCTGCTCCAATCCCTTGGATTGAGTGAGAACCTGCTTTTTCGCCCGAAATAACAGCACTTTTTGCGGGTTCAACTGCATATATTTTGCATTTTGGATTAACTTTTTTTAAAAATCGAGCACATCCAGTGACGGTTCCTCCAGTGCCAACTCCAGTTACTAATCCGTCAATATTTTGATTAGATTGATCCCAAATTTCTTTAGCTGTTGTTCTTTCATGAATTTCTGGATTGGCGAGATTTTCAAACTGGTTAAACTGAAAACTATTTGGAATACTTGAAGATAATTCTTTAGCTAAATCTAATGCTCCTTTCATTCCTGCTTTGCCCGGAGTAAGTTGTAATTCTGCACCATACGCGCGAAGCATTGCCCTTCTTTCAATACTCATTGTATCCGGCATAGTTAATATCAATCTATATCCCTTAGCTGCTGCAACCATTGCTAAAGCTATACCAGTATTTCCACTTGTTGCTTCAATTAAGGTTGTTTCTCCTGGAAATATTAAACCATCTTTTTCTGCTGAATTTAACATCGAATAAGCAATACGATCTTTAACAGATGCTGATGGATTGAAACTTTCAAGTTTAGCTATTATTTCGGGGTGACAGTTACAGTGATTTTTTATACGATCTAATTTCACTAAAGGTGTGTTACCAACTAAAGAAGTAATATCACTTGCGATTTCCATGGACAAAGTCTACAAAAATAAATTTGTTTATATTAATCATAATTGTATTTTTTGATGTTTTATAAAAAATTATTGAATTGAACTTAATTTTAAAAACTACTTTTTAGAATAGATTTTTGTATATTTTGTTTATAATTAGGTATCTATAATTTCTTTTATGTATTCTCTTGAAATAAGCCTAAGATATTCTCCTTTCCCCCTTTCTATTCAGAAGAAAGATTATGACGATGTTAAAAGAATATATGATGAAATTAAAGATTTCATGAATGGCAATAATCAAAATCCTAATTTAATTGAATTAAGTTGTGAAAAAGTTCAGGATAAATTGATCACTGTTCTTGCTAAAGAGGTTATTTCTGTTCAAATATATGAAAAGTCTGCAGTAGCTGGTGGTTCAAAAAGACCGGGATTTTCTTTAGATATTTAACATGACAGAGATCGAGGATACTTTACAAAATCAAGTACCTAATATAACTTTTGAAAATGTGAGTTTTTCTTGGCCAGGGAAAAAAGAGCGTGTAATAAATAAATGTAGTTTTTCTATTGCAAAAGGAGGATTGTGGATGATTGTAGGTAAAAATGGAAGTGGGAAGAGTACTTTACTAAAGTTAATTAATGGACTTATTAAGCCAAGCAGTGGAATTATAAATAATTTAGCTAATGTTGGGATGGTTTTTCAAAATCCTGATCATCAAATTTTAATGCCAAACTGTAGGAGCGAACTTCTTCTAAATATTAATAAAAATTTAAGTAGAAAAGATATTACTTCCAAAATTAATATTGCACTCAACAAAGTAGGATTAGATGGATTTGATAAAAGACCCATTCATACTTTAAGTGGGGGTCAAAAACAACGATTAACTATTGCCTGTTCCTTGATTAGTGATAAGAATTTTCTTCTTTTGGACGAGCCCACAGCATTATTGGATGGTTATAGTCAATTAAAAGTTTTAGATATAATTAAAAATCTTACAAATAATAAGAGAAATCCATTTACTGCTTTATGGATTACGCATCGTTTAGAGGAATTAAATTACTCAGATGCAGTTGCAGAGATGAAGAATGGGAATTTATCAGATTGGCAAAAACCGTTAAATTTTCAATATAATTAAGAGCTACCCCTTGTCATATGGTCTATGTAAGAGTTAAGTTTTTATATATTCCTCGGTAGCTCAGCGGTAGAGCGATCGACTGTTAATCGATTGGTCGCAGGTTCGAATCCCGCCCGGGGAGTTCAATAAACGTCAAGAGACTTCAAGTCACTTCATGGGATGTCATTATACTTGGAGTTTTTTATTGGAATACTAAAATTTCAAAAAATTGGATGATTCAATATCATTTTTTAAGAGGATTTCTATAATTTCATTCACCTTTAACCTTTTAGTATTATGAGAAGTATATTCTAAAGAACCTGAAGCGATTTCTTTACCCTTTATATAGTAGTTATCGTAGTCTAATCCCCTATTATCAGAGGGTACTTTAAAAAATTTACCCCTATCCTCTACCCTCGCCATTTCTTCTCTTGATATAAGTGTTTCATATAATTTTTCACTATGCCTAGTGCCAATTATTATATTATCTTTTCTATAGTTAAATATTTCTTTTAATGCCAATACAAGATCACCAATAGTACATGCTGGCGCTTTTTGAACAAAAATATCTCCGTTTAAACCCTCATCAAAGGCATATAAAACCAAACTCACAGCATCCTCTAAACTCATTAGATATCTTGTCATATTTGGATCAGTAATTGTTATCGGCTTATTTTTTTTTATTTGATCAACGAATAAAGGTATTACAGAACCTCTTGAACAAATAACATTCCCATAACGAGTAGCACAAAATACTCCCGTTCCATAATTATGCAAAGATTTTGCAAGCATTAATTTCTCCATCATCGCCTTCGAAAGACCCATCGCATTTATTGGATAAACAGCTTTATCAGTACTCAAAAATACAACTTTTTTTACATCTCTATCTAAGGAAGCTTTTAAAATATTTTCTGTTCCTAAAACATTTGTTTTAAATGCCTCTAAAGGATAAAATTCACAAGAGGGCACTTGCTTTAAAGCAGCCGCATGAAAAATATAATCAACATTTAGGCAAGCATTATAAGTACTTTGAAAATCTCTGACATCACCAATAAAAAAAGAAACTCTAGAGTCATTTAATTTTTTTCTCATTAAATATTGTTTATTTTCGTCCCTACTGAATATACGTATTTCTTTAACATTACTCTTTAGAAGAAGTTCAGTTAGAGTAAACCCGAATGATCCAGTACCTCCAGTGATTAATATGACCGAATTCTCGATACTTTTATTCTGGATCATAATTTATCCATCCCAAATGATTTCATCTCTTTAACTGCTTTTTACCCATTCTAAAGGTTGATAGCCCTTTTTTTTTTTAATTTACCACTATCTAACGACCTATCAATTTTTAATTAAAATACTTCCTCCATAGTATTTATCTTGTTGTATGTTTATTTAAATATTGATAGCAAACTAATTTATCAATTTTTTTTTGTAAAGCATGATAAAAAATTCAAATTTTTACTTGAAATAAGCATTTTTAAGAATTATTTTACTTATTTGCAGAATTCTCAGCCCTGAATAAATTCTATTTTTATATCATGTAATTTTTTCAGATTTAGATAAGAACCGATTCAATTATTACCTAATGGTTGATACTTCTTTTTCGATAAATAGAATCATATTTGGCATACTTGCTTGATGTATGATTACAGTATATAAATATTTTCAAATCAATAATGGAATCTAGAATTATCGCCATTGGGGGAAATGGGGTTAATTATATAGAGGTAGGGAATGATAAACCACTTGTATTTATAGGAGGTCCTTGTGCAATTGAAAGCGAAAAACATACAATGTTAATGGCCGAAAAAATTTCTGAAATATGTTCTGATCTTTGTATTAATTGGATCTTTAAATCTTGTTACGATAAAGATTGTAGATCATCAAAAGATAGTTTCCATGGTGTTGGAATTATCGAGGGTTTAAAAATATTATCAAAAGTTAGAGACGAGTTTAAAATACCAGTTGTATCTGATTTTTCAGACTCAAATTGGGCCCAACAAACAGGCGAGGTGTGTGATCTTGTCCAAATTCCTGCTTACCTATGTAGGCAGACATCAATCCTCAAAGCAGCAGCTTTAACAAAAAAGCCAATTCACTTAAAAAAGGGTCAATTTATGAGTCCTTGGAATATGAAAAATTCAGTTAGAAAACTTGAAAGCTTTGGATGTAATAAAGTTATCCTTACAGATCGAGGTACTTTTTTTGGATACAATCAATTAGTTAATGATATGACTTCCTTACCAATTATGCGTAAGATAGGATATCCTGTTTGCTTTGATGCAACTCACTCCATACAACTGCCTACCTCTATGGGGGATATTTCTGGAGGACAAAGAGAATTTATACCCTATTTAGTGAGAGCAGCCTGTGCATGTGGGGTAAATGCGGTTTTTATGGAAGTTCACGACAATCCCGTCAGTGCTTTATCAGATTCAAATACTGTTTTAGGTCTAAAATATCTTAAACAAATTCTTTCGGAGGCTATTGAAATACATAATCTAAGAATTAAACTAACAACCAAAAATGGAGAATTTAATGTACACACCGATTGAAAAAATATTAGTCCAAGATGTGATGATGAATTGTGATTCATTTCCTGTTGTTAATGATAGAGAATTATTGAAAGAAACAATTATTGAAATGTGTAATTATGGAATTGGGGTGGCATGTATAGTTAATACAAAAAATCAATTGAAAGGTGTTTTTACTGATGGTGATATTAGAAGGTTAATTCTTAAAGTGCAAAAACCTATCGCGGCATTATTTGTTGATGATGTTAATGATTATTGTACGAAAGTTTATTCATCGATAAAGCCCGCTTCCAGTCTGAAAAGTGCAATTCTATTAATGGAAGAATTAAATATCTGGGACCTTCCTGTAGTAGATGATGATAAGAATTTAAAAGGCTTATTACATTTGCATCCTGCTGTAAAAAAATTATTAGGTATTTAATAATTTATTTTATCAATAATAAAACAAGTTAATCAAATTCAATTAGTACTCAATAGACTAACAATTATTAATGACTTAAAAAAATTGGTATTATTCTAAATCTCAAAAAATTATTCTTCCATTAATATACAATTCGCTAATTTTGACTCTGTAGTTTTTCCTCTATGAAAAAAGAAATTAAAATAGTAAGCCTTATTCCTGCACATTTAGCATCTAATAGATTTCCAAAAAAAATAATGTATAAATTGTTTGGTTTGCCAATGGTAGAACATGTCCGAAGAAGAGCTTTAGATTTTGGTCTAACAGAAAACATTATTGTTGCTTCTGGAGATAGAGAAATACTAGAAACAGTTAAACATTATGGTGGATTAGTAAAAAAGACTTATAGAAAGCATTTAAATGGAACTTCCAGGGTTGCAGAGGCAGTAGAAGATATTAATTGTACCCATGTTATTGTGATTCAAGGAGATGAACCCTTAATACAAAAAGAACACTTAACGAAATTAACCACTGCAATTAAGCATAATCCTGATATTGATAGTTGGAATTCAATAAGTGATCTTAATTCCGAAAAAGAGTTAAATGATATTAATATTGTTAAAGCAGCTTTGGATGAAAAAGGTCAGATAATTTATTTTTTTAGAAAGTCACCTTCTTATACTCAATTCTCTAACCAAATGAAATATATAAAAAAGGTGCAAGGATTAATTGCTTATAAGAAAAATGTTCTCCTTGAAATTGCAAACTCTTCAATTCCCATAATAGAAAAATATGAATCTATTGAACAACTAAGAATTATTATAAAAGGGTTTAAAATATATAGTGTTATGCAGAATCATCACGTCCCATCAATTAACACAAAGGAAGATTTACAAGCGTTTTATGACTATATGGACAAAAATCCTAATCAATACAAATTAACTCAAAAATTAATCAACAAATTCTAATATAGTTAAGGTAATAAATGATAAACGAGATTTATGATTAGTTTGTATTGGTACAATTAATAGTTAACAAATATAGTTCTATGGTAATTATAAAACCTTCCAATGAATGGAAAGAATATATAAAATTTACAGATAAATGCACAAGTTATAATTCTGTTAATAAATATACACTTAGTAATTTTTTTCTTCATCCAATAAGGCCAACAATTGAAACTAATAAAATTTTAGTAAATTTAAAGAATATTTCTTTATTATATAAGTTAAGGCTTAGAGCAAAATTTTATATTTCTTTTTTAAAAATTTTATTCGATATTTTTAAAGTTAATAATGAAAAAATATTTTTAGACAACAAATCAAAAATTTACCAAAAAAATTATGATGTTATTTTTATTACACATCTTGTAAATGAAAAACAATTTAAATCAACATTTGACAATTATTTTGGTAATTTAATAAATGAAACAAGTAAGAAAGGTTATTCTGTACTTCAAATATTTATACCTCATATAAAATTAAACAAAAAAAACTTTATTAAGTATCTAAAAAAAGAGAAAGGATATGATTCTTACTTGTTTGATGGAAATAGTGTAACCTTCAAAGCAAAATTAAAAACTATAATTTCGCTATTGAGAGAAAGGCAAAAGTTTCTTGAATTATCTAGAAATATGACAGGATATAAGAGTCATTTATCTCTTTATACCGCCGAATCTTTTTTATTTAGAAATAATTTTTGTAATTTTATTTATGGATTACAAATTGAAGATATTATTAAAAATACTAAATCTAAAAATATAATAACAACCTTTGAAGGTTATAGTTGGGAAAGATTATTTTATTATTTATCTCGCAAAAATAATCCTTTAATAAATTGTATAGGATTTCAACATACAATAATTTTTAAATACCAGCATTCTTTAACAAGACTATTAAGAAAGGAATGGAATCCAGATTTTATTCTATCATCGGGAGATATTTCAACGGCTATTTTTAATAAAAAAATGTCACAAGAAATTTCGATTAAGACACTAGGTAATCCAAAATCACATAACCCAATAAATAAACAAATCAATGTAAATAATGGAATCTTATTTATTCCTTCAGGAGATAAAGAAGAGGTATATTTCTTTACGAAATTTGCTTTTAATTTTGCTGAGAAATATCCAGAACTTAAGGTAATAATAAGATTTCATCCAATGATTAATAGTATCAATTTCATTAAAAGCTTTCCAAAACTTGATAACTTTAATATAAGCAAGTCCAACATTGAATTTGATTCAAAAAAAAGTAGATATGTTGTTTATTCAACAAGTACAGCAGTTTTCGAATCAATATCGTTAGGTTGCATTCCAATTAGATTACATTGGAACTCTGTAAATGATTTGTCAGATCCTCTTTGGCAATTAAAATCAAAATTGTTTAAAAAGATAGTTTGCCAAGATGATCTTTTCAAAGTTATAGATAATAATAAATATTCTGATAAAAATGAATATAAATTAAATAAAATCTTTTTGAATTTAAATCAGGATTTGGAGCAATTAAGATTTAAATTAAAAAAGTCAGTTTTATATAATATTTTAAAAACTATTAAATGATAGAATTTAAAGAATTAACAATTATAATTCCGAGTTTACTATCCAACATTAATTCAAGATGGATAGATCAAGTTAATGAATTTAATCAAAAAAAAATAAATATTATTATTTGTATTCCTCCTAATTTAAGTAAAAAAAATAAATTTGTTAATAAATTTGAAAAGGATATACTAATCATAATTAGTGATAAAAAAGGGCAGGTAAATCAAAGGCAATTTAGTTACAAATTTGTCAAAACAGATTATGTGATGCATATGGATGATGATACTTTTATAAATATTAAAAATTTAAAAATACTTTTAAATCAATTTGAAAAATTGCCAAGAAAATCCTTTATAGCTCCTAGATTAATTATTAAGAATGAAATTAAAACAAAATTATTGTTAAAAAAATTTAAAAGTTTACTGCTTTATAATCAACTTAATCCTAGAGCTGGAACTATATCAAAATCTACTTTTGAAGTTCCGCATAATTTTTCTATTGACTCAAATAAAGCAATTGAAAGTGTTGATTGGATACCAGGTGGTATATCAATAATTCGGAAAGAAAACATTATTCAAAATAAATATTTTAATTTTGAAGGTAAGGCCTATTGTGAAGA
>CACGEL010000016.1 GCA_902572065.1 uncultured Prochlorococcus sp. | reverse complement strand
GGGAAATATAGATTTGGTATCATCTTTAGTAACTTCCCATGGCCAACTTTGGACAATCTTTTGAGATTGTTTAAGTGATTTATTTGAAATTTTGAAACCTAATCTTGATGCATATCTTGCGCATCTTATTAATCTACTAGGATCATCACGGATACTATTTTTATGAAGCAAATGTAATTCTTTGTCTTTTATATGTTTTATGCCATCAAAAAAATCATAAATTTCTTGCTTTGAGAATTCAAAAGCTATTGCATTAATACTAAAATCTCTTCTTTTTAAATCCTCTTCAATATTTGCATGTTTTACGATTGGATTAAATCCTGGAGCTTTATAATTCTCTTTTCTTGCAGAAGCTATATCAATTTTTAAATTGTTAATATTTAGTTCTACAGTGTCGTATATTTCAAATTCTTTTATCAGACAAAGTTCAACATTGGAGATGTTTTTTTTTATAAATTTTGCTAAATCAACTGAAGATCCTTCCGTAACTATATCTATATCGAGTGGCTCAAAATACTTCTTTGTATGAATTTTATTGATTAATAAATCTCTTATATAGCCACCCACAATTGCAACTTTAACGTTATTATTCAATTCAATATAATTGGTAATTATATTAAACAAATTAAAAGGGATTTTTATTAGTGCTGAATTTAAATAAGCAGAAATTTCATTCATTCAAATTTCAGTTTATTGCTCTTATTGGAGCTAATCTTGGGTCTAGAATTTTGCTCCCCTTATCACCAAACTTTACTGCTAAAGATATTTTTTCGCCACTGCCAAAAATATGTATGATTTCACCTTTGCCAAATTTGGAGTGAATTACTTTATCTCCAACCAACCAACTTTTACCCTTGCTGGGTCCTGAATATAGTTTTCTTACTGCATTAATAGGTTTATTAATAAATTCGTTTGAAACGTCTCGATCTACTCTTGTTAAACGGTCAAGATGACGATCCCTTCTAATAGAAGCACCACCTGATTGAGGTAATTCGCCGTCAATTAATTCCTCTGGGATTTCTGAGAGAAATATTGAAGGAATTGTTGCTTCTCGCATTCCTCCCCATAGTCTCCTTTCTCTCGCATGAGATAAGAAAACTCTCTCTTTAGCTCTTGTTATTCCTACATAGCATAATCTTCTTTCCTCTTCTAGAAGTGAAGGGGTATCAATTGACCTATGGCTTGGGAACAAACCTTGTTCTAGTCCAGTGATGAATACATTTTGAAATTCTAATCCTTTACTGTTATGTAGAGTCATTAAAGTTACAGAGTTAGGATAATTTTTTTTGGTATCGTTGTCTGTAGTTAAGGCTGCTGTTGATAAAAATCCCTCTAAATCACCGTTCTCGGTCTCTTCTTCAAATTGAGTAGCAGCATTTATTAATTCCTGCAGATTATTTCTTCTGTCTTCAGACTCCTCTGAACCATTAGTTAATAAATCACTTAAGTAACCGCTTTTTTCTAAAATTAATTGAAGAATTTGGGCAGGCCCTGAGTTCTCTACATAGCAAAGAAGGTCATTCATAAGCTCTGTGAATTTATTAATGCCTTTTGATGATCTGCCTATAGTATCTTCTAAGCTTTGTTTGTCATTTATTACCTCCCATAAAGGAATTTTTAACTTATTTGATAGCTCATTAAGCTTTTGAATAGTTGTTTTCCCTATTCCTCTTCTTGGTACATTTATGATTCTCAAAAGGCTTACATTATCTGAAGAATTTACTAAGACTTTTAAATAGGCAACAGCATCTTTAACTTCTCTTCTGTCATAAAAACGTAATCCGCCAAAGATTGTATATGGAATTCTCCATCTTACTAGCGATTCTTCTAATACTCTAGATTGTGCCCTTGTCCTATAGAGAATTGCAAAATTTTTCCAGATTGGTTGATTATTATAATTGTTTAGATATCTTAATTTTGTTGTTATTGCCTCAGCTTCTGATATCTCATCGTCACAGCTAAGCAACTTTAAAAGTTCTCCTTCATCTTTGGTAGGCCTTAATACTTTATCAATTCTTTCAGTATTATTTTCGATTAAAGAGTTTGCAGCATTAAGAATATTTGATGTAGATCTATAGTTTTCTTCTAATTTAACCAAAGATGATGTTTGATTATCATTAGATGAATTTTTAAAGTCTTCCTGAAATCCAATTAATATTCTGAAATCAGCTGCCCTAAAACTATAAATACTTTGATCCGCATCGCCAACAACAAAGATTGATCTGTCATTCCATTCACAAAATTTGTTTGGTGCAGTATTCCCAGTTGTAATTAATTTTATAAGTTCATATTGTGTCCTATTTGTATCTTGATATTCATCAACTAATATATGTTGGAATCTTTTATGCCAGTAATCCCTAACCAAATCATTTTGCCTTAATAAAAAAACAGGAAGTAGTAAAAGATCATCAAAATCTAAAGCATTATTTTTTGAGAGAGATATTCTGTATCTTCTGTAAGCATCTGCAATGATTTTATCAAAATGACTATCAGCTTTCTTTTCAAGGTCATTTACTGTAAAACATTGATTTTTTGCGTTACTAATAGCTCTTTTTATTTTCTTGGGTTCAAATCTTTTGGGATCAAGACTCATGTCTTGACTAACAATTTCTTTTACTAAGGTCTGAGAGTCTGTTTCGTCATAAATAGAAAATTGTCTTGTCCAAGTTAAGCCTTCAGGATCTTGATATTTTTCAATATCATATCTTAAAAGTCTTGAAAACAATGCATGAAAAGTTCCTATCCATAGGTCCCTCAGTCTTTCTTGATCAATATTTGTCCTTAATTGATTCTGATCAAATTCATTGAGAGTTGACCAAGGCTGACCAAATTGATTAAAAGCTATTTCTTGTGCAAGGAGTACTTGAAGTCGTGCTTTCATTTCTTTGGCAGCTTTATTTGTAAAAGTTACTGCGAGAATGTTATAAGGATCTACTGAGTTATTTTCAATTAGATTGGCAATTCTATGAGTAAGAGCCTTTGTCTTCCCACTACCGGCACCTGCTACAACTAAGAGTGGCCCATTGATATGATTTACGGCTTTTAGTTGTGCATTATTTAAAGATTTTAAAAGAGAATTGTTAGTTTGAGGCACTTTTTGTAGATTGTATAATCAAAATCTTGACTTTACTTTAATTTGAAGATTGAGGATTGGTTTCTAATTCTTCTAATGCTTTTTTTAAATTTATTAGTTCATTATTATTATTGATTATTTCTTCGAACTTATTATGAGGCATTTTTAATTTAATACTTCTTTCAAGAATTTCTTTTTCTAATCTTTTTTTATAAGAAGAAACAAGTTTTTTTGATAATTTTAATTCTTGTATATCCAAAATCTGTAAGGGATAATATTTATTATATTAGCGAAAAATTTTTTTATTTTACAGTATTTTCAATATCACTTTTAAATGAAGGTTTTGATTAAGAAGCATTTCGTTTATTTTAAAAATTAATTATTTTAATTGGCTCTGATTTAATATATTAAAGAAATTTTTAAGTTTTTTAATTTAGTAATGGCGGTTTCAAATAATAATCAAATTTTATCTACTAAGAGAGAATTAGAAAACATAAGTAATAAAAATATTGAATACATAAAAGAATTTATAAATACTGCAAACTCAAGATTAGATGCAATAAATTCAATAACAAATAATTCTCACGCAATTGCCGCTGATGCTGTAACTGCAATGATTTGCGAAAATCAAGATTCCGTTAATTCAAAAATATCTATTGATAACACGAATAAGATGTCAGTTTGTCTAAGAGATGGAGAAATAATTTTAAGGATTGTTTCTTACCTTTTAATTTCGGATGATGAATCAGTTTTATCTAAAAACTGTTTGAAGGATCTTAAAAATACTTATCTAGCACTTGGGGTGCCTCTAAAAAATGCAATTAGAGTTGTTGAACTTATGCGAGATGCTACGATTTCTGATTTAAAATCTACTGTAAATGCAATGACAGGAGAAAAAGGATTTCTTCCTGATTTAATTTCTAATACAGAGCTTCAATTTGAAAGAATAATCAATCTTTTAAAATAGATATATTTCTTATCTCTGAAGTGTGTGAGGTTTGTATCACAGCATTGTTTTCGTTGTTTCTAATAACTGAATATCTAGACCTTATATGGGTTGATAAAAAACAAATCCTCTCTGCAGAAATTGTTGAATTGTAAACAGTTTTAATATTTAAGTTGTCATATTCATCAATTAAATATTCTGAAGATGAAATTATTGATTCAGTATATCCCTTATTACGTAAAACAATCCCTTGATTTTTATTCGTTGGTAAAAATAACAATGTTGTTTTATTTTCTTCAGGTTTTTGATCCATATCCCAATCGCTAATAGCTTGCCAACTTATTGATAGTGCAATAACGGAAGTTTTAGAGCTGAAATTATTTTTTTCTAAAAGTTCAACTACTTTTTTACTTTTTATTTCTAACTCTTCTATTACTATTTTACTAGTTGAATTTTCAACTTCCTGAAAAGCTAAAGAATGAGTGCTTCTTAGGGATTTCCACTCTCCTAAACTTTTTTTAATAAATTGATTAATTCTTATCAGGTTCTTCTTCAAGTTTATCTTCTACTGAATGATTGGTAGCTTTTTGAATCATCCTTACCATTGAATCTACCATTAATCTTTTTGCAGAAGTAACTTTCAATCCGGAAGGTGTAGTTGATATTTGTTCTCCAGGACGCTTGTATGATGTGGGTCTAAATGGAGTCATCAAAAAATCTTAAAAATCAACAGATTTATATTCTTGCATGAATAGTCATTTTTAATGTTGTTGTTTGCAAAAATGTTATATCTTTTATAGTTTGTTTTAGAATTACTTATTTTTGTCTTATTTTGGAATTTTTCTTTTTGCTAAACCTGAAATAGTCGCTAAAGCAAACATGCCTAAAAGAGCTATTCCCAGCAATAAACCAGCTCCCTGGCTGACTCCAGCTCCAACAGCGACGAGAATAGAATCACTTATTAGAAGGCTTATTAATAAAGCTGGAGTGAATATTTTCCACCGAGTTCCTCCAATACCTATTGCATAGCTAAGAAAATCAAAAAGTCCAGTCATTAGAAGACCTGTCATTAAGAAGAAATTTTCCTCTAATTGGTTCTGATTAAAACTTTCAATTCTTTTCATTGATTTTGGACCTACTAAACCACGAACAGGACCACGACCAAAGTATCTTGCTATGAAGAAAGCTGCTTGGCAAAAAACGATATCAGAAAAGACAATTGTTACATAACCTTTTTGGAATCCTAATAATGAGCCAGCCAGAAGAGAATAGGCCGAACTGGGTAAAGCAGGCAAAATTATACTTACACCTCTAAGAACAAATATTCCAAATGGTGCCAAAATTCCCATGCCTTCTACTTTGTTCCTGAGAGGTTCGATGCCATAATTTTGTATGAGATAAATCAATACAACAAATATGCCTATAAAAAAAAATAATGTAAGGAATTTCTGGATTTTATTCATTAATTTGTAGCGAGATCTTTTGAGAAGCCACTTTGGAATTTAATATTTGATTCTATCTATAATAAAAATAGTAATCAATAAATTTTTTACAAAGTTTTAATTTTAAAGTTTTACCCCTCAATTTAGAATCTAAGAAGCAATTACTTTAACTTCTGAACTAAAATTGATAGCTAATTATGATTTTAGTTTCATTCTTGTTTTTAAAATTTCAATTTGTTCATTTCTAATATTAGGAAATATTATGATTCAAGCTAAGAATAAATTTATTTCAGTAATTGCTTTAAACATTTTGTATTTAGTTATTTCTCTGATTTTCTCTTTTTTTCTCTCAATAAACCAATCATATGCTTTATCTCATGATTGGGTTGAAGTTCCAATTAGTGAATACGGAGAACAATTATGGGATAGAAAAAGTATAAACAGGAATGAAGATGGTTCTGTGAGAGTATTGAGTAAATTTATCCCGAAAACTAAAAGTGAAATAACTCAAGATATTCTTTATACAATGGATATAAATTGTTTTGAGAAATCATTTAGAGATGTTGATGTTTTCACGGATGAGGGAAATAGTCATTTAAATGATCTTGCTGATTGGCAAGATCCAAATGGAGACAAACTGATTCTGGGTGTTATCGGTCAAGTGTGTAGAGATAGTAACTAATAATTAAAAAATTTATAGAATATTTATTAAGAAACCCTATTAAAGAAAGAGTTTAAATGTCAAAAGACCCAGATTTTAAATGAAGCATAACAATAATCATTGAATAAGAGAAGATCGCTGTTATAAGTTAATTTAACTTTTAAAGTTTGACCAATCCCGTACCAATTTAATATTGGATAATTTGGTTATGGTATTTATTATTTTTTTAAATTACTTTTCAAAGTATGTAAGTTGAACTTTTATAAATTATCACAAGGATGATAAGAATTATTCTCAACTAGTCTCTTGATCTATTCGCTTAGTTTTGTGGTAAGTTATGAAAAATATTTAAGTTAATTGAATGTATGATCCTCGTAAAGTGGTTATATTTGGCGGCTCAGGGCATGCAAAAGTTATTGTAGACATAATTGAAAGTAACAATAATTTTGAATTAATTGGTTTTATAGATAAGTTAATGCCTCAAGAGACGATTATTTTAAATTATAGGGTACTTGGAGATGAAGCATTACTCCCAAAACTAATGAATAAATTTAAATTTAATAAAGGGGTTATAGGCATTGGAGATAATTTTGTTAGAAGTAAAGTGGTAGATGTCGTCAAAAAAATAGCACCTGATTTTCAGTTTATTAACTGTTTTCATCATTCAGCAAAACTTAGTAATCATTGCAAGTTTGGTGTCGGAAATGTTGTTATGCCTGGTGTATCTATAAATGCATCAACTATTATTTCTGATCATTGTATTCTGAATACTAACTCATCCCTTGATCATGATTGTCGCATGGAAAGTTTCTCATCTTTGGCACCTAATTCTGCTGTGGGAGGAAATTGTTCCATAGGGCAATTTTCTTACGTAGGAATTGGATCCTCAATTTTGCACGGGGTTTCAATAGAGGACAATTGTATTGTAGGAGGTAGTAGTTTTCTTAATAAAGATGCAATATCTGACTCGACTTATTATGGAATACCTGCAAAAAGAATCTCAGATAGGAAGTTGGGAGATAATTACCTTTGATGAAGATGAGATTATTGTTTCTTTTTTAAATCATTTACCAACTGCTTAAAGAAAGGCATGAAAATGCTTATAAACTTCATGTAACCTAAATTAAAGTTATTTTCTGTTGCCACCCTATAAAAAAAACTATTTGAGAATGAGTTATTTTTCATGATATTTGCGTAAAATATTTTTTTGACACCTAAATTTAGTATTGCTTTATCTGTCTCTGAGTTATAACAAGAATCTGGTTGACCAAATGGATATGAAAATAACTCAGGATTTCCATTTAATTTTTTCAGTTCTTTTGAGTTTTTACCTATTTGAAGTGCTAATTCTGATTTTGTTAAATTTACTGCATTGAAATGATTGTAAAAATGACTCCCATAAATAAAAACATCATTATTTTTATTTAATTGATCTATATTTGCAAACTCACCATGGTATTTTTTTAGTTTATTTGAGAAATTATTAGTTTTAGTTGCATATGAGAAATTTTGAATATCACTCATATTAAAGAATAAAAAGTCGTCTCTTTTTTTTGGATAAATTCTTTTCATATTTATTTTAAAAAAATAATCTTTAGAATTTAAATAGCAAATTAAACCTGAATAGAAATCTTCTTTTTTTATTGGTCCCATATTGAGGAATACAATCGCTTTTAAACCATATTTCCTAAGTATTGGAGCAGCATTTTCAAAAATAGATGCTGAACCATCATCAAATGTTAATAATGCATTTTTTTTATGATTCGTTGAAGTTAAATTTGAACCATTCACCAAATCTATTGGATCTATAATTCTATAATTGTTTGATATCCATTTAATTTGCTCTTCAAACTTCTTGTTTTCTATGAACAAATTATGATCAATTGCGAATTCGGATGGATTATTGGTTACCTCGTGGAAAAGAAATACCATATCACTTTTAGCTATAAATGGGTAAGTACATATGCCAATAAGCGATTTAAGTAGAATCTTTGATTTCCTGAGGCACTTTAGTTGTAATTTTTTAATGATTAGATTTATTGGAGATAATAATCTAATAAGGATATTTTTTTTAAGGAAGGCATTATTAGCAATGATACCCTTTGATAAATCTTGTTTTATAAGCTGAGAATTATTATTTAATTTATTCTCAATAATTAATCCATTTGATAGGTATTCAATTGCTTGTTTTGTCATTTTTAATCCTATTGAATAAAAATTATCTGCCTCATCAATCTCTATCTTTTCCTTACAAATTATTTCGCCTGAATCTTTGGCATTGTCAATTTTGTGGATAGTAAATCCTAGTTTCTCCCAATCTTTGAAATATATAGGTGTCGTTATCCCATCACCTCTATAATCAGGACTCATTCCCCAATAGATATTTATAAAGTCACCGCAAATATTCTGAAATAATTTTTCTTTTATTATTTTTGTCCCGTGCACTATAGCAATGGAAGGATTTAGTTCTTTAATTTTAAGTAAAGCATCATCAGAATTTATATTGTTAGTTTTATAAAAATTAATTTTTTTATTTAAATATTTATATTTGGATTTAAATATTCTTTGATTATGAAATTCTTGTTCACCCCATAGGAATTTTAAATAAATATTTTTTGGGTTAAAGTTAATAAATTTGGAATAATTATTTTTATAAATAGATTTGCCTTCTTCAAAGATAACTGAAGAAATTATTCCAGAATCAAATAATTTGTTTGCCGCATATATTTGAAAAGGAGAAGATCTACCAATAAATATTCCTTTATTATGCATTAAATGCTTTTAAATCTTATTCTCAAGTCTACATTAAATTCTAAGTTGTATTTAAGAATAAAATAGACTGAAGAGATAAATTACTAATCTTTAAAAAATAATTTTTCAAGAAAGATGCGATATTAGTTGTTATTTAAGAACAGAAAGTATTGAAGCTTAGTACTAATTCTTTTCACAAAAAAAGAAGCGATATTCCTATACCGCCTCAATATCACTATAAAAAATAAAAACCCTTTCATAGAAAGGGTTTAAAGGTGCCAGGACCCAGATTTGAACTGGGGACACGGCGATTTTCAGTCGCCTGCTCTACCAACTGAGCTATCCCGGCTACAACTTATATACTTTAAATTAATATGTGTAGTTTGTGAAACCCTTTTCATTAAAAATTTCATATCTTAATTAAAGACATGAAATAAGAAAACTATTTTTTTGCATTAATTGCTAACAAAGCTGTTCCAAATGAGGTTGTTCTTTTGCAAGAAACAATGGGGATGTTAATAATTTTTTCTCTTATTAATCTCCACTGAGGATTTCTTGAACCTCCACCAATAGTTACAATCCTTTTTGGAAGCGAACCTGTCAGCTCATATAGTTTTTCCCATCCTTTCAATTCAATTCTAGCCAGGCCCTCGAACAATGCATGTAAATAAAGTGAGTCGCTTACTGGCCTAGGACTAAGAATTGGCTCTAAATAAGGATTATTACATGGAAATCTTTCACCCCTACTATTGAGAGGTAAAAGATTAAGGGAAGTTGTTTTTGATGTATTTATTTGTCTACTAATTTCTTTTATTTCTAAATCAGAAAAAAATTTAGATAGAATTTCACATCCAGCATTAGAAGCGCCTTCGCATATCCAATCCTCACATACTCTTTGGTTTGTAATTCCCTCTCCTATTATTGGTTTTTTATTAATTTTCTTCACTACTATTTTGGTTCCTAAAACTGTTAGACCTTCTTGTTTATCTAGTTCAGCAGATAAGAAAGCGGCATTTGAACCAGTTGTACCTGAGATTAATAGTAATCTCTTGTTTAATTTGAACCTTTCTGCTAATCCAGAGTCGATTTGACCCATGATTTTCCCACTTTTAATTATTAGAGGTAAGCATTTGTGCCATGAATTTTTGAGATAACTTGTTGGCCAAGATTCTTTTATTAGATTCCAACCAAGTTTGAGATTATTTCCTTCTTCTCCAAACGTCCAATTTTTTAAAAACCAGCCAGTTATCCAATCGGATTGATGTCTTAAAAGAATATTTTCCCCATATTTATCTATTAGTGTTAATGATTTAGCTAAACTGCTGTATAGGCTTTGTAAATGATCTGCTCCAACAGTTATAGATGCAATAAGGTTTTTATTTCCATTAGATGCTCGGTAATAAGGTATAGCTTTTCCTAATGGATCTCCTTTGAGATTCAATGCTGTTAAAGTTCCAGAAGTCCCAGAGATTGCCAGATTAACAATATTGCTTTTTATATCAACAGGTAAACTATGTAAAAGTTTTTCACAAGAATTAATCCAAGAATATGGATTTTTAAAGTCGAATTCATATTGAACTGAATTGGAATATGTTAATTCTTTGTTTGAATTAATTATGGATATTCTTGCGCTACTAGTACTAAAATCTAATCCTCCATAAAAATCCATCTTGCATAAATATTTACAAAAAGTTTTTTGAGTCTTCTATTAACTGGGCTACTTTCTTTTCTACACTTTCCCAAGGAAGTTTTAGATCATTTCTGCCAAAATGTCCATATGATGCAGTCTTTCTATAAAATTCCCCACACATTTTTTTTGGTAGATTTCTTAAATCAAATTCTTTTATTATTGCTGCAGGCCTTAAGTCAAAATTGTTATTAATTAGTTCTTTCAAATTATCTTGAGAAATGACACCAGTACCAAAAGTGTCAACAAGAATTGAAATTGGTTTAGCAACTCCAATTGCATAACTTAATTGCACTTCTGCCTTTTTTGCTAATTTTGCTTCAACAATACTTTTAGCTACATAACGTGCTGCATAAGCAGCTGATCTGTCAACTTTAGTAGGATCCTTACCTGAGAATGCCCCACCTCCATGTCTTGCATATCCCCCATAAGTATCAACAATTATTTTTCTGCCAGTAAGTCCTGCATCTCCTTGAGGTCCTCCAACAACAAATTTACCTGTAGGGTTTACAAGGAATCTTGTTTCTTGCCTGCTTGGTTTAATTTCTAAATCTTCAGTAGCTGGTAATACAACATTTATCCATAAATCCTCTGTTATCTTTTGACGAATTTCTTCTTCATTTGTGATGCCATCAATCTCAGCCAGGTGCTGAGTTGAAATTAAAATGGTGTTTATTGAAACTGGAACCCCATTCTTGTAATCAATACTTACTTGGGTCTTGCCATCAGGTAAGAGATAATCAAGCACGTTTTCATGCCTTGCTTTGGCAAGTTGCCTTGCTAATCGGTGCGCCAAGCTAATTGGTAATGGCATTAATTCAGGTGTTTCATCGCATGCATAGCCAAACATTATCCCTTGGTCACCCGCCCCAGTATTATTTTCTAAATCATTGTTCACATCATCTGCTTCATTTACCCCTTGGGAAATATCAGGTGATTGCTCATCAAGAGCTACCAAAACAGCACAGCTATTTGAGTCAAAACCTCCAGCTTTTGAACCTTCATATCCAATTTCTTTAATTACATTCCTTACAAGTTTTATATAATCAAGCTTTGCTCTAGAGGTTATTTCACCTGTAAGTAAACAAAGACCAGTATTTACTACTGTTTCGCAGGCTACTCTGCTTTCTGGATCTTCGGTCAATAAAGCATCTAGAACAGCATCACTTATTTGATCACATATCTTGTCAGGATGGCCTTCAGTTACAGATTCAGACGTAAAGATAAAATCACTCATTTATAGTTTTAAGAATTTCTTGTAATCCTAAATTAAATCGCAAATATTAATCAATAATTATTAAGTTGAAATTTTATTAAAAATTTGAAATTTGTTGTTAATGCAAGTAGAAATTAAAAAAGTTTATTCAATTTCTGCAGTCTCTGTAACCTGCTCTTCATTCTCATCAGTTTGCTCAAGTAACATTTGCTTATATTTCGCAGCCATTTCTTCAGCTTTATCAAAAACTTTTTGTGGGTCTGTTAACATATCGCCTGGTTCAGGTTCTAAAGCTTTTGTTGATAAAGATATTCTACCTCTCTCAGAATCTAAATCTATTATCATGACCTTCATTTGATCATTTACATTTAGAACATTATGAGGAGTTTCAATATGCTCATGACTAATTTCAGATATATGTAAAAGACCACTTACACCACCGATATCAATAAAAGCTCCATAAGGTTTTATCCCTTTTACAGAACCTACAACAACTTCACCAACTTCAAGTCTATTCATTTTTTTCTCAACTAAAGCCCTTCGATGACTTAAAACTAATCTGTTTCTTTCTTCATCTACTTCCAGAAATTTTAGAGGTAAATACTCGCCTTCTAAATCTTCTTTTATTTTTCGCGCACTAATATGCGATCCAGGGATAAAACCTCTCAATCCTTCTACCCTGACTAAAGCTCCACCTCTGTTAGTTGCAAAAACCTCAGAATATATAGTGGCGTCCTCCTTTTGTAATTGTCTTACTCTTTCCCAAGCTCTTTGATATTCAATCCTTCTAATTGATAAAGCTAATTGACCATCTTCATTCTCTTCACTCATTATAAAAAATTCTCTACTTTCTGAAGGCTGTAAAACATCACTTAGTCCTTCAACTCTATTTATTGATACTTCTTGCATAGGCATAAAAGCAGCAGTTTTCGCGCCGATATCTATCATTGCTCCTTTAGGCTCTAAAGCAAAAACTGTACCTTTTACAAGATCTCCAGGTTTAAAGTTGTAATCATATTTTCCTAATAATGATGCAAAATCTTCTTGAGTAAATCCTGCACTATCCAAATCACTATTTCTTCTACTGGAAGAAGAATCCGCAGAGGGAATATCCTTGGGGTTAAACGATAAATCTTCCTCTTTAAGAGTTTCTGAAGTATTTTTTTCTACATTTGTACTTTCAATTTCTTTATTGTCTGAAATTTCTTTTACGGTTTGGGAAGAATTTTCAATCATTTGTTAAAACGCAGACTACCTAAGGTAGTTAGATAGGATTGCTTTTAGCCTGCAAACTAAAGAGCAATATATTAGTATTTAGTATTCTACACTTTAATATGCTGAATTTATAAAATTGAAGCTAATTCGTTTTTTGAACTACCTTTTAGAGATTCGAGAGTGGAAACAAAATCTTTTACCCCATTAAACTTCCTATAGACTGATGCGTATCTTATGTAAGCAACTTCGTTTTCTTTCCTTAATCCTTTAAGAATTAATTCTCCAATTTGAGAAGATTTAATATCTTTATTTGAGTCTTGTATTAGTTGTGATTCAATTGCGTCAACAAAATCAATAATCTCTTCTCTAGAAAATGTTGTTTTTTCGCATGCTCTAGAAATACCGGTAACTAATTTATCTTTATTAAATAATTCTCTGCTTCCATCCTTTTTAAGAACAGAAATTGGCATTGTCTCAACTCTTTCATAAGTAGTAAATCTAAAGTTGCAATTCAAACATTCTCTTCTCCTTCTTACACTTTTTCCTGTATCAGCAGATCTTGATTCTAAAACTCTGCTATCTGTGTTTTGACATTTCGGACACTGCATATAGTGAATTAATACAATCTTTAACTCTAATACTAGATTAATATCATGATTATGAAAAGTAGTAAAAAAAAGCCCCCCTAATTTGTAGGGAGGCTTTTTGACTTTATTTTCTGTCGAATTTAGGTGGATCTCTAAACGCGACTGCAAAAAATAGAGTAACAACTGCGAGAGTTAAAATAAGGACGTAAGCAAAAGCTTCCATGAGAAATAATAATAAAGTTTAAATTAAACCCTTCCTGGGATTCTTCTGGTGGTTTCGTCACCAAGCTTCTTAAAGAGACCAAACTCAACTTGATCTCCAATCTCGGCATCAATACCAGCAAAGGAGTTTTTATAAAGAGTTCGAGAGGCATGCCACCAGTGACCAAATAGGAATAATAATCCGAAACATAAATGGGCGTAAGTAAACCAAGCTCTTGGCGAACTTCGGAATACACCATCAGATTTATAAGTTTCTCTATCAAACTTAAACGCTTCACCCAGCTGTGCTTTTCTAGCTAATCTTTTAACAACTGCAGGATCTGTAAATGTTTGACCATTAAGATCACCTCCGTAAATAGTAGCTGTTATGCCAGTTTGTTCAAATGAATACTTAGCTTCAGCTCTTCTGAATGGGATATCAGCTCGGACATTTCCTTCTTTATCTTCCAAAATTACAGGGAAGTTTTCAAAGAAGTTAGGAATTCTCCTGACTTCTAAATCATTTCCTTCTTTATCTTGGAAAGCAATATGACCTTGCCAACCAGTTGGTAAACCATCTCCATTGACAAGAGCTCCAACTCTAAACAATCCTCCCTTGGCAGGACTATTTCCTACATAGTCATAGAATGCTAGCTTTTCTGGAATTGAAGCATATGCCTCTTCTCTAGACGCTCCATTATCAATAGCTGTTTGAACTCGCCTATTGATTTCTGTTTTGAAGTAGCCAGAGTCCCATTGGTATCTAGTAGGACCAAACAATTCAACAGGGGTTGTGGCAGAGCCGTACCACATTGTTCCAGCAACAACAAATGATACAAAAAGAACAGCTGCTAGAGCACTAGCTAATACTCCTTCCAAACTTCCAAGCTTTAATGCTTTATAAAGCCTTTCGCCGGGTCTATTGGTGATATGAAATATTCCACCAATAATTCCTAGAAGCCCTGCTGCAATATGATTTGCAACTATTCCACCAGGATTGAATGGATTAAATCCATCTGCTCCCCAAGATGGTGAAACAGGTTCTACATGACCAGTTAACCCATAAGGGTCTGAAACCCAAATTCCTACATTGGCACAATGAAAAGCTCCAAAACCAAAGCATGTAATTCCTGCTAAAAGAAGGTGGATCCCGAATATTCTTGGTAGATCAAGAGCAGGCTCTCCTGTCCTTTCGTCTTCCCATAAGTCTAAATCCCAATATGTCCAATGCCAGATTGAAGCAAGCATTAAAAGTCCGCTAAAAACAATGTGGGCTGCTGCAACACCCTCAAAGCTCCAAAATCCTGGATCAACTCCAGTGGCTCCAGTAATATCCCATCCGTTCCAACTACTTGTGATTCCTAATCTTGCCATGAATGGCATGACATACATTCCCTGTCTCCACATTGGATTGAGAACAGCGTCTGAAGGATCAAAAATGGCTAATTCATATAGAGCCATAGAACCGGCCCAGCCGGCTAATAATGCAGTATGCATGAGATGCACAGCTAGTAGTCGACCGGGGTCGTTGATAACTACTGTGTGAACTCGATACCAAGGCAATCCCATGGGTTAAATTTTTTGTAACGATGCTGAATGAACAGCTAAACATCATGATAGTAAGGGTTTTTTGGGCTTTGAGAGAGTTTTGTAAATAAACTAATTTTTATAGTAAAAATGCTCAGATTACTTTCTGTCACTTCTATCTCAGCGAATTTTCAACTAAAATATGTTAATATTTTGGTCACAATTCTCAAAGTAAAACGCCAAAATAGATAAAAATAATAAAAAAAATGACAACTATCAGATTCATCCGAGAAGGAATTGATATTCAATGCAATCCTGGAGAAAATTTAAGAGAGTTAGTACTTAAAGAGCAATTACAACTTTATGGATTAAAGGGAATATTAGGAAACTGCGGCGGAGTTGGACAATGTAGTACTTGTTTTGTTTCAGTTGAAGGAGGAACAAAAAACTCTCTTAGTCCTCTTACTTTAGTAGAGGAAGAAAAACTCAAAAACAGACCTGACAACTGGAGACTTGCTTGTCAAACCATAATCAAGTCTTCTGCAGTAATACTAACTAAGCCTCAATCTCCTCCATCTAATTTGAAAGAATTGAAAGAATCTGCTGAAACCAAAAAATTACCTAGATAAATTGTTTAAGACTGTTAATGAGTAAGTCAACTTTTTGATTTTTTCTCTTAATTTCCATTTAAATGTCTATAGTCTTAATATTACTGAGTTAGTCTTTTAAAATGGAAACAACAAATTTCGGATTTGTAGCGAGTCTTCTTTTTGTAGGAGTGCCTACAATATTTCTTATCGGTCTTTTTATCTCAACACAAGACGGAGAAAAATCAAGCTTTTTTTCAGACTCTAGTAAAGGAAAGCTTGGTCCAAAACGCTAAGCTATATTTTTAATGCCAATAATTTCCGCAAAAAAGTTTTTATTGTGGGAAAAAAAACAAATATCAAAAGGAGGAGACCATAAATTACTAAACCTTTTGATTGATTCCTTAGGCGGTTTATCACATAAGGAATTAAATTTACTTAAAATCAATTCAAATAAAAACGTAGAATTAAAAATAAACTTAGAGTTACTTGAGTATTTTTGGGATAAACACCTTAATTCTTCTATTCCAATACAATATTTAAGCGGAATTTCTTATTGGAGGGATCTCAAATTAGAGGTTTCAAAAAAAGTTCTTATCCCAAGGCCAGAAACGGAAATGATAATTGAAATAGTTACAGAAAGATTTAAAAATAAGAAAGGAAAAAAAACTTTTGTTGATCTTGGAACTGGTACAGGTGCTATTGCAATCGCTTTAGCATTGGCAAATCCAAAATGGAATGGAATAGCAACTGATATTGATAAAAATGCTCTTGAAATTGCATCGAGAAATTTTACTAAGAACTCTAATCAATCAAATTTGAAATTTTATCTTGGGAATTGGTGGCATCCTCTTGAAAATTTCAAAGGGGAAATAGATATAGCTGTAGCTAATCCTCCCTATATTCCCAAAAAAACCTACATAGAATTACCAAAAGAGGTAAAGAAATTTGAGCCTAGAATTGCTCTTTTGGGTGGTGCAGACGGCTTGGAACACATAAAGAAGATAGTTCGATATGCGCCTTTGTATTTAAAAGAAAAAGGTTTTTTACTGATAGAGAATCATTTTGACCAAGGTGCCAAAGTTAAAAAAATATTTCTTGAAAATAGATTTACTTCTGTAAAAGTATTAAAAGACTTTTCTGGGATTGGAAGATTTACAATAGGCAGATATAAATAGATTATTGACTAATAATTTAAATGAATGTCATAGATCAAAAATTAGCTTTAAAAAAACTAGATAATGGGTTACCTATCATTTTTCAAACTGATACTTTACCTGCTATTGGTTGTTTACCAAAGTTTTCAGAGATAATTTACAAAACAAAAAAAAGAGATATAAATAAGCCTTTGATTTTAATGGGAGCTGAGATTTTTCAATTTAATAACTTTGTGCATGAATCTGCATTGGATGATTTCAAATATATGGCTTCTAGATACTGGCCAGGACCTTTAACAATTATTATTCCTATCTCTGAGAAAAGCAAATCTTTTTTGTCGAGCAGTAAATTTACACTTGGTTTAAGAATACCAAATTCAAAAATGGCTAAATTTCTCATAAAGGAAAGTGGTCCATTATTAACTTCAAGTGCAAATCTATCAGGGATACCACCAGCGACTACTGCAAAAGAAATTTCGGTTGACTTGCCTAATGTAGACATATTAGGACCTTTACCTTGGGAGAAATGTAGCGGAAAAGCGAGTACTATAATTTCTTGGGTCAATGATAGAAAATGGAAAATACTTAGAAAAGGACAAGTTTTGATTCCTGGAATAAATTGATGCTTTTTCTTATCTTTTTTATCACGTTAATACAAATTTATTCTTACTGGATATTTGAACCTCTAACAGGCTTTTTAACTAATATTGTTGAGATAAGGTTTTTCCCAGCGCTTATGTTATTAATTTTTGTTGTTTTGTTTTCTACAAAAGAGAGAAATCAAATATAGGCTTTTAGAATAGAATGCCGGCTAACAGATTTGAACTGATGACCTTCGCTTTACAAAAGCGCTGCTCTACCGCTGAGCTAAGCCGGCATGAATTTTATTTTACATACAGTTAGGTGTAAATTGATAATTTATTAATTTAGTTTTGAAAATAATTTTTATTTATTTTTAGGGGATTCATCGTTTTTTTTGAAATCTATTTCTCCATTAAGAGTTCTTTTTATAGGTAGGTTTGCAACTAAAGCAGTCATTCTATCTTCTGTTTCTAAATCTCCAGCTAAAAAATGCTATTTAAATGTATCTCAAAGGCTTGCCGGAATAGATATTCCAATTAT
>CACGEL010000015.1 GCA_902572065.1 uncultured Prochlorococcus sp. | reverse complement strand
ATTGAAGACTTTTAAGTTATGAAATTTCAAAATAATAATCTTAAATCAGATAAATTCAGTTACCTTTTCAAAAAATATATCGAAGTAAAAGGAGGCAACCCGCTTGAAGGACATTTAAAAATTAGTGGCGCTAAAAATTCTGCTCTAGTACTAATGGCAGCATCAATTCTTTCTAAAGGCAAAATCAATCTTTTTAATGTTCCTCAAATTTCAGATGTTGCAATTATGTCTAAATTATTAGTTGCAATGGGCATTAATATAAGAGCGAATGCAGATAAATTAGAAATAAACACTAAAGAAATTATTCATCCACCACAAGATTTATTTTTTGATTTATGTCATGCTCTTAGAGTGAGTTTCTTTTGTATAGGGCCAATCCTTGCAAGATTTGGAAAAGCTAAGATACCTTTGCCAGGAGGTTGTTCGATAGGAGCTAGACCAATAGATGAGCATATAGATTCACTGAAACAATTAGGAGTTATATTTAAATTCAAAAATAATTATTTAACTGCTGAAGTAATTACTCCCAATAAAAGATTACTTGGTTCATCAATCAATTTTAAATGTAAAAGTGTTGGTGCCACAGAGACTTTACTAATGGCAGCATCCTTAGCGAACGGGCAAACTATATTGAACAATGCTGCACAAGAACCAGAAATTGTAGATTTAGCAAATATGTTGAACGCAATGGGAGCAAAAGTTAAAGGTGCAGGATCTGAATGTATCACTATTGAAGGAGTTGAATCTCTTAATGGTTGTAATTACACCGTGATGCCTGACAGAATTGAGGCAGGAACTTTCTTAATTGCAGCAGCCATAACAAGATCAAACATTAGTCTTTCCCCTGTCGAACCCAATCATTTAACTGAAGTAATTAAGAAACTTGAATTGTGTGGTTGCAAGTTCGAATATTTCAACAACTTTTTAAGAATTATTCCTAATAAAGTTTTAGATTCAGTCAATATTATCACTAGTCCCTTTCCTGGTTTTCCAACTGATCTACAAGCTCCATTTATGGCTTTAATGGCAACAACAAATGGAATTTCAAAAATCAAAGAAACAGTATTTGAAAATAGAATGAATCATGTTAAAGAGCTAAACCGTATGGGAGCAAACATAAATGTAAAAGATAATATTGCAACTGTAGTCGGGGTTAAAAACTTAAAAGGCAATTTAGTTATGGGATCTGATTTAAGGGCTAGTGCTGCATTAGCTCTTGCAGGACTTAGTGCCAACGGGAAAACTTTGATTGGAGGGATTGAACATTTAGAAAGAGGATACGAGGACTTTTCTACAAAATTACAAGGAATTGGAGCAAAGATAGTAATTAAAAAAAAAATTAAAATTATGTTAAAACTGAATAATTATTTTGCAATAAATAGTCTTAAAAATAACTATAAAAAATACATATCGACATTTGCTTGTTCATTTTTTATTGGATTTTTCATAGCATCTATTCCTTTTATTTATAAATTTATCGAAAACTTCAGAAATCAAATATTAATTCAAGAACAGAGAAAAATACAAATTGAAAACAACGAAAAAATATGTAAGGATAATAATAGTGACTATATAAAGTTCTTGAATCTTGGATTTCCAGAAACAGCTAATAGAAAATTTAATACTTGCATGATAGATAAATGAGAAAATATAAAAAATTACTTTATATATGTTTGATCCTATTTTTAGTTAGTAGTTGCAAAACATTAGAGAAAAAAGCGACTGAAATCAAAAACAGTTTTGGAATGCGATCATCAGAAGAAAGTATTAAAAAAGAAAATAGTATTGAAATTATAGTTTCATGTGGAGAAAATAGTAATCTCGAAAAATATATCAGCGAGGGGTGGACTATTAAACAAGAATACGCAGAAGAAAAAGTTTGTTCTTGGAAAACAGTTGCTGCCTCAAGAGATTGCGATTTAGAAAAAGATAAAGGTTGTAAAATAGTGAAACCAGACAAAATTGGTGAAGAGAAAGTTTATTTATTAGAAAAATAATAAATCTTAACTCTTTATTAATTGAGGCTAATAAATTTTGATTTCTAGTTTTTTCCAGTTAAAAAATTCATCAGAGAAATAATTAAGTTCTTATTGAAGTAGTTCCCATATCAATAGTATCTACACACCTCTTAAGTCTTCTAAAATCATCAAGGACATTTCCGCAGCCATTAACTACGCATAACAATGGATCCTCTGCTATATGAGTAAAAATACCAGTTTCTTGAGTTACTAAATCATTAATTCCCTTTATTAGAGCTCCACCTCCAGCTAGCATAATGCCTCTCTCAACAATATCTGCAGCTAATTCAGGAGGGGTTCGTTCGAGAGTTCTTTTTATAGCCTCAACAATTTTACTAAGAGGTTCAGCCATAGCCTCTCTAATTTCTCCAGCGGTTAAAGTAATAGATCTTGGCAAACCTGATGTTAAGTGTAATCCCTTAACTTCAAAAGATGTATTGTCAAAATCTTTATCAGGGAAAGCAGAACCTATTTTAATTTTTATCTTTTCTGATGTTCTCTCACCAACAACCATATTATGCTTTTTTTTAAGATAAGCAGATATTGATTCATTTATTTCATCACCTGCTATTCGAAGAGATTCACTTACAACTGTCCCCCCAAGACTTAATACTGCTACTTCAGTAGTTCCACCTCCAATATCGACGATCATGGTTCCAATTGGTTCAGTGACTGGCAATGAAGCACCTATAGCAGCAGCTACTGGTTCATCAATTAAATAGACTTCACGAGCTCCTGCTAATCCAGCTTCTCTAACTGCTCTTCGTTCGACACTAGTAACCCCGCTTGGAATACCAATAACTATTCGTGGTGCTAAAAGACCCCTGCCTTCGTTACATTTCTGAATAAAAGTTTTTATCATTTGTTCCGCTGCGTCAAAATCCGCAATAACTCCATCTCTTAACGGTCTAACTGCTCTTATATTTCCTGGAGTTCTACCTAACATTAATTTTGCTTCTTGTCCCACTGCTAAAGGAACTCCCTCCTCTAGTTCCATAGCTACTACAGAAGGTTCTTCAAGAACGACGCCTTTCCCAGATACATGAATAAGAGTGTTAGCAGTACCTAGATCAATACCTATATCTCTAGCAAATTGGAACCTAGTCCAAAATTTAAAGTTCACTTAGTTTTAAAAATTTCTATTTATACTAACAAAGATGTATAGACTTGCACAAAATTGTTGAAAGAAACAATTTTTTGTATTTTGCGTTTCATACCCATAAATCAAAAAATACCAACCTATAAACGAAGAAAGTTTAAAGACAGATAATAACCTTTAACATAATTTTCCCTAATCAAAGCATAAAATTAGATTCGATTTGTAAGTGGATTATTAAAATTTCAATAAATCATTAATATCTTATAATTGAATTTCAAGGGGTAATTTTAGATATGAAGTTTTTGAAAAATAATGTTTATTCAAGATGGAAATATAAATTATCTTTAACCATATTAGGTTTAATCCCAATTCATATAATAAATACTTTCCCAGTTAAAAGTTATCCTGTTTCAGAGCAAATTGCGTATTGCAAAAACTATGCTAGTTCACGTATACCTTTTAATGATCCTAAGTATCTAAAAAATTACGAAATAGTTTACAACTATTGTATAAAAGAAATAAAAAAACAAATACTGAAATTATCATATGAAAAAGAAAGGGGACAGTTGTCACCTGGTGAAAGAAAAGACATGAAAAATAAACTATTAAATATTTCTTCTAAAAAGAAATCAAAGTGCAAAGAAACAAAAAAAGAACTTTCTCCAGGTTTCTTTATATGTGACTTTGTTATAGGTAAGGGTCGAAATGCATCTGAGGGCGATTATGTTTTTGTTGAGTACATAGGTGAAAACCTAAATGGAATAGAATTTGATAGTAGTTATGGAAGACCATCCTTCTTTCCATTCACTATTGGTCAAGGAAACGTTATCAAAGGTTGGGATCAAGGTTTAAAGAATATGAAGGAAGGAGGAATCAGAAAACTAATTGTCCCACCTGAACTTGCATATGGTAGTCAAAATAAAGGAGAAAAAATTCCACCTAATTCAACTTTAATTTTTTTAGTTCACTTGTTAAAGGTAAATTAAACTATCACTTTAATATGAATTAATGAGAAGAAATTGTAGACCAAAAAATAAAAAGCAAATTACTGAAGAAAATTTATTTAAATTATTTTATGGATGAAAGCGATTATTCAACCTCACATATTAAAGGCATATGATCGCTAAATTTAATCCATTCAGAATAGGAACCTAGTTCTACTTTTTTAGAGTTAAATGATTTAAGATTATAAAAAGTTCTCTATGAAAAATTATTTGATTTCAGGTTTAGTGAATGAATATAGGATCAAGATCAATCTTTTTGCTATTTCGCCAAATCATGCAATAAAAGTTTTTCAGCAAAAATATCCAAAAGCAGAAGATATCTATGTAATACAAGATTTATTTAAAAGTAAATAAAATTTCTTTAAAAAACTTAATTTGCTTTCTCTCCATAATTCGCTTATATAAGTTTCCCTAAAAAAATAAGAATGAGTGAAGAAAGTATTAATGAACGAACAAAAGTAATTGGTGAAATATTGAGTACCAAATTTGAAGAAATCGAAAATCGCGCTCTAGGTAATACTTGTAACTCTGGAATCCCCGTATCTTTTTATGATTATGACGCTATGACTCAAGGACTTCCAAGAGGGGGATTAATTGTTCTGGGTGGAAGACCAGCAATGGGAAAGACATCATTATCTTTAAATATGGCATTAAATGTTGCTAAAACTCAAAATCTTCCAATTTGCCTTTTCCATTTGGAAATTAGTAAGGAACAAATATCTAATCGACTTTTGTCAATGGAATTAGGAATTGAATCTGGGCGACTAAGAACAGGTAGATTACAACAAGATGAATGGTTTTTACTGAATGAAGGCATTAATTCTCTAAGTAAATTACCTTTGCATATCACTGACAAACCAATAAGTTCTATTCAAGAGATGCAATCAATCTGCCAAAAAATTAAAGAGGAATCTACAAAAAAGAGTTTGGGACTTGTAATTCTTGATTATGTTCAACTACTTGATTACTTACCTATATCAGATATATCAAATAAGGAAGAGTATTTATTGAAATTAGCAAAGAGTCTTAAAAGGATGGCAGAGGAACTAAATGTTCCTGTTATTGTTATTTCTCAACTTAGTAAGGATGTAGAAAAAAGAAGAAATAAAAGACCAATGTTAAGTGATATCAGAGACTTTGAACCTCTTGAGGTGTATTCAGACATTATTACCATGATTTATAGAGATGAATATTACAACCCAGAAACCGAAGATAGAGGCATTGCTGAAATTATTACCTGTAAACATAGAAATGGTCCTTTAGGAACAGTCAAATTATTATTTGAACCGCAATTTACTAGATATAGGAATCTTGCTGCTTAACCAAAACACGGAATACAAGGTGTAGAGAAATTAAAAAACTATACGATTTCTCTTTAGAGAAAGATTTTTACGTATATGTGAAACCTATGTGAAACCTCCATATCGAGATCCCTTGCCAATAGGTTACAAAATTCTCGTGTGAAACTCGTTTGAAACCAAATTTTTGAGTCTATGACTGGGTTGATACCCTACTTTTCATTCCCACTCAATTGTCCCAGGCGGCTTGCTAGTTATATCTAAAACCACTCTATTTACTTGAGAGACTTCATTAACAATCCTGGTAGATATCCTCTCTAAGGTTTGATAAGGAATTCTTGACCAATCGGCTGTCATACCATCTTCACTTGAGACACATCTCAACACAATTGGCCAAGCATAGGTTCTTTTATCACCCATCACCCCAACAGTTTTTACAGGCAGAAGAACAGCAAAGGCTTGCCAAATATCATTGTAAAGACCAGCTTTTTTTATTTCATCTCTTACTATCCAATCTGCATCTCTTAAACAATTTAGCTTTTCATCAGAAACTTGACCCAAAATTCGAATTGCTAAACCTGGACCAGGAAATGGATGTCTTTTAATAATTTCATCTGGCAAACCAAGAACCATTCCAAGTTTTCGGACTTCATCTTTAAAAAGTTTTCTCAATGGTTCAACTAATTTAAATTGTAAATCTTTTGGCAAACCCCCTACATTATGATGACTTTTTATTTTTACTGCTATGCGCTCACCGGTCTTCGGATCTAAATTTGTTCCCGCACTTTCAATAACGTCTGGGTAAAGAGTTCCTTGAGCCAAATAATGGAAAGGACCTAATCTGTTACTCTCCTCTTCAAAAACTCTAATAAATTCTCCACCAATAATTTTGCGTTTTTCTTCAGGATCAGTTATTCCATTTAATTTTCGAATAAATCTTTCCCTGGCATTTATATATTCAACTTGAATTTGAAATTTTTTATCAAAAAATTCCATTAAAAACTCAGGTTCACCTTTCCTCATAAAACCTTGATCAATAAACATGCAAGTAAGCTGTTTTCCAATTGCCTTGTTAAGAAGAAAAGCAAGGGTTGATGAATCTACTCCACCTGAAAGAGCAAGTAAAACTTTCTTGTCCCCAACTTGTTCTTGAATTCTAGGAATTGTTTCATCTAAAAAAGTTTTAGTGGTCCAATCTGGCTTACATCCAGAAATAGAATATACAAAGTTTTTTATTACGGTCATTCCGAATTCTGAATGAATAACTTCTGGATGAAATTGAACACCAAATAATTTCTTATCTTTATTTGATATTGCCGCATGAAATGTATTTTCAGTATGAGCAATTTTAATAAATCCATCAGGCAAATTATTTATAGAATCTCCATGACTCATCCACATAATTGATTTATCTTTAACAGCAAAAAGCAAATCACTTTCAAGATCAATAGTTATTGGTGCTCTTCCATATTCAGCTTTATTTATTGCTGGAGTAACTGTCCCACCTAACTCTTTAACCATTAATTGCATTCCATAACAAATACCCAACACTGGAATACCTAAATTAAAAATCTTTTTATCACATATAGGTGCATTCTTTTCGTATACAGAGTTTGGGCCACCACTTAAAATTATCCCTTGAGGATTTATATCCTGAATCTCCTTAATGGAAATGAAGTTTGTCACTACAAGAGAAAATACATTTGCTTCTCTTATTCTTCTTGCAATCAATTCAGAATATTGAGATCCAAAATCTAATATTAATATTGAGGGATCTCTCTCTTTTTTTAGTAATTTTTTACCCATGTATAAAAGTTACCTCAATTTATTTGCAAAAACATAAACCTCATAAAATTAGAAACCTTTAAAAATAGAAATATAATCTTTACCATTATTACCGGACCAACGAATATTTCTTTGTCTATCAAAGATAATCGCTGCAACCTGAATATCGGTTTTAATATATCTATTAACGTATTCAATTGAACGTTTTTCAACAGTATCTGATAATTTATTCCATATTTTGTCAGCTAAAGAAAAACTAAAACTTTCAAGAAGTAACCAAGCATCTTCAACTGTATTTGAAAGAGACAATTTTCTAATTATCTCTAACGGAACTTCTTCTTTTACTGCTAAATAAACAAGAATTTCAATCCTCGCATCAGCCAGATGATTATGAGTATGAAAAATGCCTCCAGCTAATTTAATTAATTTACCGTGATAACCAAATAGAATTACTGTTTTGATCTTTTTTATTGCTGCATCAACTAATAATGGTCCTATCCAATTCCCTACTTTAATAATAGGAAATTTGATATTGTAACTGTTAGCAAGATGTAAGCCATTTTCCCCAATAACAAAAATAATTTTTTCAGAAAATTCATTAGAAATAATGTGTTTTAGTTGAGCTTTTGCATTTTTTAATTGATCAGGGGAAGCACTTGAAAAGGTTTCAGCACTAGTTCCTATAATTGATAATCCTTCTACAATTCCAAATGATTGATTACTAGTTCTATCGGCCAAAAATCTCCCATTGGGAAATATAATCTCTAAATTAAGCTTGTATCCTTTAGGAAGAATATCTAGTAAATTTTCAACTAAAACTTGTTTCGCAAAATTAGAAATGCAAATCTCTGATGTTTTTTGATCAATACCAACGCCATAACCTGGGATAATATTTATTAGTTCTAATGACTTGTTACTTTTCGTAGAAGTCTCTTCTATTGATGCTATTGTCCATATTTCTAAGTTTTGTGTAATATCAAGATCCAATCCAGAGTCTACAAAAGAAATTCCAAGAGCATTCGACTTGCCATTAATTAGTCCAGACGAATGAACCTTGATTTTTATTAGATTTTTATCTTTAGGAGTTTTAATTAATTCATAATCTTGAAATGGTAATCCAATTAATTTTTTTAATGCTGCTTTAGCAGCTCCAGTTACCCATAAAGGTAAAGAAAATCCTTTTTTCAAATCAAGTAATTGAAAAATATTCTATGACTACTAATCTTAGAATGACCTATTAATTAAAAAGTGGCCATACAACAAAAATTATCATTGATGATACCTGGTCCCACACCAGTGCCAGAAAAAGTTTTAGAAGCATTAGGAAGACATCCCATAGGACATAGAAGTAAAGATTTTCAAGATCTTGTTGAGAGTACTACAAAAAATCTACAATGGTTACACCAAACTAAAAATGATGTTTTAACAATTACGGGAAGTGGAACTGCCGCTATGGAAGCAGGCATAATAAGTACGTTAAGCCGAGGAGATAAAGTTATATGTGGGGAAAATGGGAAATTTGGAGAAAGATGGGTAAAAGTTGCAAAAGAATTTGGCCTTGAAGTAATTAAAATTGAGGCTGAATGGGGAACCCCACTTAACCCAGAAAATTTCAAAACAGTTTTAGAAAACGATGTGAAGAAAGAAATAAAAGCAGTTATCCTTACACATTCTGAAACATCAACAGGGGTAATTAATGATTTAAAAACAATAAGTTCTTACATTCGTAATCATAATAAAGCGCTATCAATTATTGACTGTGTAACAAGTATTGGAGCTTGTAATGTTCCAGTAGATGAATGGGAACTCGATATTGTTGCTTCAGGATCCCAAAAAGGATACATGATACCTCCAGGATTAAGCTTTGTATCGATGAGTAATAAAGCATGGAAAGCGTCAGAAAACTCAAATTTACCTAAGTTCTATTTAAATTTAAAAGCATATAAAAAAAGTCTTGCAAGCAATAGCAATCCTTATACTCCAGCAGTTAATTTAGTTTTTGCCTTAGATGAATCTTTAAAAATGATGAAAGATGAAGGACTAGATAAAATTTTTAAAAGACATAAAAGACATCAACTAGCAATAAGTGAAGCTGCTAAAACTTTAGATTTGAAATTATTTGCTGATGCAAAACATTTGAGTCCTTCAGTTACTGCAATACAAATGAAAGATATAGATGCCGAAAAATTTAGAAAAACAATAAAAAGTAAATATGATATTTTGTTAGCTGGAGGACAAGATCACTTAAAAGGCAAAATATTTAGGGTAGGACACTTAGGTTACATCAACGATAGAGATATCATTTCAGTAATAGCAGCTATAGGAAATGCATTAGTAGAGAATAATAAAATTTCTACTGAACAAGTAGGAGAGGCACTAGCAGTAGCCGCCTGCAATTTAAAGTCAACTTAATTTAAGTACCTGGTTCCTCAATATTCCCACCTAATTCAAATATCCTTTTTCTTAGGGCTAACGATTTTTCTTCATCACCATGGGTTTGGGCCACAGCAAGAGCAAATTCTAATTTTTCTAATTGATGTCCACCCTCAAAAAAAGATAATTTTTTTTTAATTGGATTTTTATTAGCTCTATTAGAAATCTGAGAGGCCATGATAATAATGCTTTACTTAATATTATGCCAACTCAAATGCCTATTATGCAGCAAAACATCAAACTAATTTTCAAATTATCAATCTTTTATTAAATCTAAGAAACATTCCGATGTTTAAAAATAGATAAAAATACTAATATTAAAGTTGATTTTTTTCATCTAAAATAATATCTATTAAATTTTACAGAGGTCATTAAAGGCTTTAATAAGAACATATTTTGAACATATATTTGAACCTTTCAATTTATTTCTAATATTATGTCCAAACAGTTATAAATTTTAATGTCAAGTGTAAATCTAATTTATTATTTAATTGCTGGTGCCGCATTTGGAACATTAGCTCTTAAAACAGGAATCCCTGCTGCTCCTCTGGCAGGTGCATTAATAGGTGCAAGTATTTTAAGTATCAGTGGAAAAATTGAAACTGCTGCATGGCCAATTGGCACAAGAACCTTATTAGAAATCGGAATTGGAACCGTTATTGGAACTAGCCTTACAAAGAACTCCTTAGTTGAATTGCAAACTTTATGGAAGCCTGCAATTCTAATAACTTTTACACTAATATTAACTGGATTAGCAATTGGTTTATGGACGAGCAGATTACTAAAGGTAGACATAATAACTACAATTCTTGGCGCAGCACCAGGTGGGATAAGTGGTATGAGTTTAGTTGGTTCAGAATATGGGGTAGGACCTGCAGTTGCAACTCTTCATGCCGTCAGATTAATTACTGTCCTTCTAATTCTGCCTTTAATTGTAAAAATGCTAAACCTATTTGGAATAATTAAATCTTAAAGATCTCTAGACATAACCAAAATAAAAGATATTTTTAAATAGTCAATTAAAAAAAAAATGAAAGGAGACATAAAGGTAAAATTATTTTTACCTATAGTTGCGATATTTGTTCCAACACTATTATTTATACCAAAAGCAAGCGCAGGTTCATTTGGAGCAGAAATATTTTGTACTATGCGAGACGGTGGAAATGATCATGAAAGCAGTTGGGATGCTGCTTACAGTTATATTAAAAAACAAAAAGGGGGGCTTTTCAAGACCTCACCAAACCAAGCCGCCGGTCAAATTGTTGAAACAGTCGTACGAGAAAGGGATAAATTCGCTTTTTGTGTTGAATATTTAGATCAACTTTATCCTGACAGAAAACTACAAATGGAAAACAATAGAAAAGAAAAGAAAAGAAAAGAAGAAGAACTTTTAAAAGAAAAAGCAAATAAAAAATACTCTGAAGAAACATTTGATAGATATAGTTATTAATTATAAAAAAGTATAAATAATTACATTTAGCTAATAAGTTAAATATTATTTATAAAGTATAATTGTATACATAAAATATATTTTACTTAACAAATATAATGTTTATAAAATAATAAACCTTCTGTTGACTTTTATAATAAATCGGGCAATATTAAATGTAATTAAATAATCTGAATGCATATTAATGATGCGATCTTTTTGGAAGATTTATGTCCTAAATTCAGATTAAGACAATGGCGGAAATCAATTCATAGATTTACAGGAAAAAGTTGCATATATTGTGGAAAACCTTCAGAATCGATTGACCATGTGATTCCCAGAAGCCAAGGAGGAGTCAGTACAACGGAAAATTGCGTTCCAGCATGTTTATCATGTAACGGTGACAAATCAGATGATAATGCCTTGTATTGGTACCGAAAACAAAAATTTTATGATCCAAGAAGAGCTATGGCTATTAGAGCCTGGTTAGATGGTGATTTAAGATTAGCTATTAGATTATTACAATGGGTCAAACCTAGCTCAAAAAATAAAGATTATAAAGTAAATGATAATGAATATAATGCAGCTTAATTACCAAACAATACATGCTTCTGCAGAATAATATTTTTTACATAAAATTTCTGAATCTTTTGGTGATTCGGGAAATATTAAAAATATACAAGATGCTGTAAGTATTAGAAATAATTTTTGATAGAATTTAAAATCTAAACCAAATTTTGAATTGTTTAATTTTTCTTTAACTTGATAAGTTGAATCATCAAAACTAGCTCTCTTTAGTTTTAGCTCAGAATGCCTTAAAACTTGCATTTTTCTAACAATACATATGTACTAGTTTTAATACTTAATGAACAATTTTGCAAGCCCACTTACATTTAAAGATAAATTTCTAGTGTTTGGAGGAGGTTTTAGCGGAGACTATTTTGCAAAATCAATCAGAAAACTGGGCTGCATAGCATTAACAAGTTCTCGAACAGTAAATAATGACCCCAATAGTTTTATTTTTAATAGCGAAAATAATTCAATACCTAGAGATTCAATATTTGAAGGAGTAACGCATATTCTTAGTTGCATACCGCCAGATAAAAATGGTAAAGACCCAGTATTAAAAAGTCTCAAAAATAAAATAAGTAATATATCTCTAAAGTGGGTTGGATATCTTTCTACAACTGGAGTTTATGGCAATACTTATGGTGAATGGGTTTCTGAACAAGATCAACCCAATCCTTTCCAAGAAAGGAGTCAAAGACGATTAAATTGTGAAAAAGAATGGATTAATTCCAATTTACCACTACAAATTTTCAGGTTGCCAGGTATTTATGGTCCAGGAAGGTCAACTTTAGAAGCTATTAAAACTAAAAAGATCAAAGTAATTCAAAAAGATAATCAAGTTTTTTCTAGAATACATGTTGCTGATATCACAAATGCTATTATTTACTTAATAAAAAATAAAAATAAACTAGATTTCCACCAAATCATTAACATCGCTGATGATGAGCCCTGCTCGCAAATTGAAGTTATAAGATTTGGCTACCAATTGCTTGGATTAAAGATGCCTAAAACAATATTATTTGAAGAAGCTAAAAAAGATTTATCTCCAATAGCACAATCATTTTGGTTAGAAAATAGAAGAGTTTCAAATAGATTATTATGTAAAAAATTAGGATATAAACTTATTTATAAAAACTATCAAGAAGGCTTAAAAAACTGTCTTATCAATATTAAATAAATAATAATACTGATTTAATTAAATATATTATAAATCAAACTTTTTAAAAGAATATGAAAACTTTCATTTTCCACAATTAAAATTTTATTATGAGTAAAAAATTTAATCCTACTGATGAAAAATTTAAAGTTATCATTAGCGTCGGAGATGATTCAGGTATCGGACCTGAAATTATTTTAAAAGCTCTTTTTTCAAAAGAAATTCCAAATAATATTGATATTTTGATTGTTGGATCACAAATAAACTTAGAAAATACATATAAGAATCTTAAATCTTTAGGAGTCGAAAATATTATAGATCCAAGCAATTACAAAATATATGATATTAAAATTCCTTTTGAAATCAATAAACCAAAAAAGAGTCATGGGAATGCAAGTTTTTTTTATTTAAAAAAAGCTATTGAAATTGTACAACAATATCCAAATGCAGCTTTAGTTACTGGACCTATTTGTAAAAAGTCATGGGCTCTAGCAGGTCATAATTATTCAGGACAAACAGAATTATTGGCAGAATCTTGTCAAGCTAATAATGTTGGCATGTTATTTACCGCTAAATCTCCAATAACTAATTGGAGATTTAATACATTATTAGCGACTACTCATATACCTCTATGCGAAGTACCAAAACAATTATCACCAAAACTAATTCATTCAAAATTAGATTTGCTTTTTGAATTTTGCAAGAATTACGTTAACAAACCTTTTCTAAAAGTTGCTGGGTTAAATCCTCATGCTGGTGAAGAAGGAATATTAGGAAGAGAAGAAAAGGATTGGATCAATAATGCTGTACATAACTGGATCAGAAAAAATGAGGGAGTAAAATTAGTAGGGCCAATTTCTCCTGATACTTGTTGGAATTCATCAGCAAAAGCTTGGAGAGAAAAAACAGCTGCAAAACATGATGGGATTCTAGCTATGTATCATGATCAAGGATTAATTCCAATTAAAGTTATAGCGCTTAATTACTCAGTCAATACGACCTTAGGTTTACCTTTCATAAGAACATCTCCAGATCATGGAACAGGATTTGATATTGCAGGCAAAGGTTTAGCACAATCTCAAAGCATGGTTGAAGCAATAAAAACAGCTATTGATTTAACCAAAAATTCAAGACTGTTTAACGCGCATTAATACTTGTCCAAACTCTACTGGTGTGCCATTCTCAACAAGTATTTCTACAATTTCAGCGTTAAACTCTGATTCAATCTCGTTCATTAGCTTCATAGCTTCAAGTATACAAATTGTTTGGCCAACTTTTATTTTACTGCCTAATTCCACGAAAGGGTCCTCTCCTGGGGCTGCAGCCCTATAAAATGTTCCAACCATGGGAGAAGTAATGTCCGCAAGGTCTGAGCGCCCTGGAGGGGCAACCTGAGAAGCTTCAGAGTTGCTTGACAAAGAAATATTATCTGCTGGGGCTACTTGAGCGACTGTTATCTGCTTTTCAGAAGAATTGTTTGATGTTGAATTGTTATTTGAATAATTCTGATCAAACAGGTTTCTTTTTATTTCAAGTTTAAAATCTTCTCCTTCTAGAGAAAATTCTTGAATATCACTAGTAGAAATTTTTTCTATTAAGCGATCTAAGTCATCATGATCTAATTTCATAGCCATTAGTTTTCACGTCCAAGATAACTATCGTTACGGGTATCAACTTTAATCATTTCTCCTTCTGAAATAAATAAAGGAACCATAACTTGGGCACCTGTTTCTAGGATAGCTGGTTTAGTACCCCCACTTGCAGTATCTCCCTTAACTCCTGGATCTGTTTCTGTAACCTTTAAGGTTATAGAAATAGGAAGTTCAACTTCTAAAACTTCATCTTTGTAAAAAATCACATTAACCTCCATACCTTCTTTTAAATACTTTGAGCCTCTGCCTATTTGATCAGAAGACAGTCTTGTTTCTTCAAAACTGTTCATATCCATGAAAACATAATCACCTGACTCCAGATAAGTATGTTGCAGGTTAGACTTTTCAAGTACAGCTTGTTGTACTG
Source organism: uncultured Prochlorococcus sp. (assembly GCA_902572065.1). Next base: position 4,015 of record CACGEL010000015.1, on the reverse strand, counting down.
ATTCTCCAGCTCGAAAAGTTTTTTCGACTAAATTACCATTTCGAACTGATTTTAATTTTGTTCGCACAAATGCAGAACCTTTACCAGGCTTAACATGTAGAAATTCTACAACACGCCAAACTTGTCCATCTAACTCGATGGTGGTACCTGTGCGAAAATCGTTACTGGAAATCATTCCTGTATTACATCCCCAAGGATCATAAACCTGTAAGAGTGCTATGCAAAACTTCTTATCAAATCAGAACAAAAATTATTTGTTGCCAATATTACTTTTAGTGCAACTTTTCTTCTTAAACCCAACACAAGTATTAGCTGATTTACCTACAGGAAATGCTGTAAAAGACCCTAATGCCATCCTGAGAAATGCACTCCCCATCAAGCAATTTGAGCTCCAAGAAATTCAACATAAGTTAGAGGAAACAAGCGACCTCGTAAGAGGAGGAAGATGGCCAGCACTTTCAAAAACTGTTACAAAATGTCAATCTTTACTAAAAAAATATAAGAGTCGAATTATTGAGGAATTACCAAGTGAAAAACAAAAAATAGCAGAATCAACATTGTTAGATCTTAAAAATGATTTTGATCATCTTCAAGATCAATCAAAATTAAAAGATAAATATTCATTCATCTCAACTAGAAAAGAAGCCCTAGATAAGATAGGAGGATTAGAAGAATATTTTTTACCCAGTGAATTTCCCCACTCTATTCCAAGCGAATATGACGATCTTCCTAGATTACTTGGCAGAGCGAAAGTTAATATAAAGACTTCCAAAGGAGACATGCTAGCCATTATAGATGGATTTAATGCGCCTCTTACTGCTGGTGCATTTATAGACTTATCTTCAAAAAATTTCTATAATAACTTGCCGATTAATAGAGCAGAAGAGTTTTTTGTTCTTCAAACTGGTGATCCTGTTGGTGATGAAATTGGATACATAGATCCCGAAACAAATTTAGAGAGACATGTCCCTTTAGAGATAAGAATACCTGACGAACCTGAGACTTTGTATAACGAAACCTTCGAAGAATTAGGTCTTTATACAGAAACCCCAACTTTGCCATTTGCAACACTTGGGACCTTAGGATGGTCCCATTCAAGTACAGAAGTTAATGATGGATCATCTCAATTTTTCTTCTTTTTGTATGAGGCAGAGCTTAATCCTGCTGGAAGAAATTTAATTGATGGAAGGAATGCCGCATTTGGTTATGTCATAGAAGGTTTTGAAGTTTTAGAGGAACTGACAAAAGATGACAAAATTATCTCTATAGATGTGCTTAGCGGAATTGATAAACTTAGATTAAATGCATAAAGAACCATTAGAAGATATTGGCGAGAAGGAACTAATAAAAAGGCTTTCCGAATTTATGCCTAAAAATCAAATTTCTGATGATTGTGCATTCATTAAAACCGCAAATAAAGACCTTTTAATTAACAATGATTCATTAGTTGAAAATGTGCATTTTAGTAATGAAACGATTTCCGCCTTAGACATAGGATGGAAAGCTGTCGCCTGTAACGTATCCGACTTAATCTCAAGTGGTTGCGACAAAATCATAGGAGTTAATATTGGTTTAGTAGTTCCACCTAAAACAGATTGGAATTGGATTAAAGATTTATATAAGGGCATAAATCAAGCTTTAGAACATTTTGGAGGATCAATTCTTGGAGGAGATTGCTCTGTAGGAAAAGAGAAAGTAATCTCTATGACTGCTATAGGAAGACAAGGGGAAATAAAATTACGACGAAACTCATGCAGACCGAAAGAAATTATCATGACAACTGGACTTCATGGCCTTAGCAAATTAGGATTAATGATAAAAAGTAAAAAAAGTTTTGATAAAAATATTTATCTAACACAAACATTAATAGATATGTCCATACAGCAATTCTGCAAACCAAAGCTTAATCCTAAATTTCTAAAAAAATTACTAAATGCTCGTCCTAATAAAAGTTTTAAAAAAATTGGTTGTACTGATAGTAGTGATGGTTTATTTCAAGCATTACAAGATTTATCAATTGAAAGCAATTGCAAGGCAGTTGTTGACTACACAAAAATTCCTAAGCACAAAAATTGGCCTCAAGGAGATGAATGGGACAAATATTATTTTTTTGGTGGAGAAGATTATGAGCTAGTTTTTTCTCTCCCAGCAAAATGGGCGAGGAATCTTATAAATTTAGATAATACTATCTCAGAGATAGGATATTTTACTGAGGGAACTCCCTCTGTTGAATTTAAAAATCTCAAAAATGATAAGTTTCTAAAATATAAATCTTTTACCCACTTTTAATTACTGCCAGTTTTTAGCTACTATTTCTGCTAAATCTACAACTCTTTGGCTGTAACCCCATTCGTTGTCATACCAAGCAAGAACTTTTACAAGGTTATCACCTATACACATTGTAAGATCGCTATCAACTATTGAGGATTCATTAGTTCCTGCATAATCGCTTGAAACAAGTGGTTCATCACCATACTTAATAATTCCTTTCATTGATCCCAAAGAAGATTCTTTCAGCGCATTATTGACTTCGTCGCTGGTAACAGATTTTGAAGATTCAAAGACGAAATCAACAGCCGAAACATTAGGGGTAGGTACTCTCATTGCTATACCAGTGAGTTTACCTTTCATCTCCGGGTAAACCAGAGCAACTGCTTTAGCAGCACCGGTTGAAGTAGGAACAATATTTGTCGCGGCGGCTCTAGCCCTTCTTAAATCTCTATGACTGTTATCTAATATTCGTTGATCACCTGTATAACTATGAATTGTTGTCATCAATCCTTTATTAATTCCAAAAGTTTGATCAAGCACCTTAACTACTGGAGCTAAACAGTTTGTAGTACAACTAGCATTGCTCAAAATATCATAATCACTATGTTTGTACTGATCTGCATTTACTCCTACCACATAAGTACCAACACCATCACCTTTACCAGGAGCAGTAAGAATAACTTTTTTAGCTCCAACTTCAAGATGCTTGCTGGCTCCTACATCAGTATTGAAAACCCCAGTTGATTCAATAACCAAGTCCACTCCCCAATCTTTCCAAGGTAAGTTCATTGGATTTCTATCAGAGAAACACTTAATCGTTTTATTGTTAATTACAAAAGTGTCATCAGTATATTGAATGTCTACTCCATCCAATTGTCCTAATACTGAATCATATTTAAGTAAGTGAGCGTTGGTTTTAGGGTCTGAAGTTACGTTTATACCAACTACTTCAATATTGGTATAAGAGCCTCTACTAAGCCAACAACGCATGAAGTTCCGACCAATTCTGCCAAACCCATTAATAGCAACACGCAAAGTCATAACTAAAATTTTCTAATGATTAACCTAAGTTGCTGATCATACAGAATTTTGTGCAATAAAGGTAGTATTTTTTAATTTATTAAGCAAATAATTCTATTTTTGTATTAATTCATAAAATAAAATCAATTTTTTTGTAAAAAATAAATACCAAAATAATTACTTAGAAGTTATCTTAATTTAAGTCAAAGATGAAAATTAAAAAAAGAATTTAATGAATAAAGATCATTTTCATTTAATTGGCATCGGTGGTATTGGAATGTCTGCAATCGCAATAGCATTAATAAAAAAAGGGTATTCGGTTTCTGGCTCTGACTTAGTTAAAAATCAAGAGACAGAAAAATTAAAAGAATTAGGTGCAATAATTTTTGATTCTCAGATAAAAAATAATATTGATTTTGTACTTTCAAAATTTCCAAATCAGACAATCAATTGTGTCATTAGTTCTGCAATCAAAAATGAGAACGAAGAATTATGCTATTGCAAAAAAAAGAATTTTTTAATAAAACACCGATCAGAAATTCTTTCGATGATAATGAGATCTTACATAACGTTATCAGTAGCAGGCAGCCATGGGAAAACATCTACAAGTACTTTCCTCTCCACACTATTAGAATTATGTACCCATAATTCTTCTTCAATAACTGGTGGAATAATTCCAATTTATGAATCAAATGCCCATATAGAAAATACAAAATTTTTAGTA
>CACGEL010000014.1 GCA_902572065.1 uncultured Prochlorococcus sp. | reverse complement strand
TTTTTACATGTCACACGCAGTTAAAATTTATGACACATGCATTGGATGTACCCAATGTGTAAGGGCTTGCCCACTAGATGTTTTGGAAATGGTTCCTTGGGATGGCTGTAAAGCCGGACAAATAGCATCTTCTCCAAGAACAGAGGATTGCGTAGGTTGTAAAAGGTGTGAAACGGCCTGCCCAACAGATTTTTTAAGTATTAGGGTTTACTTAGGAGACGAGACATCAAGAAGTATGGGTTTAGCTTATTAATTTTATAGTGCAGTTTTAAGACAGTCCATATTTTATTGAATACTTAATTTATTTCAATTAATATTGAAAAAAATTAAATATAATGTGTGGAATAGTTGCTGTTACTGGTTATAAAAAAGCTTTACCGTTACTTATAAATGGTTTAGAAAAACTTGAATATAGAGGTTATGATTCTGCAGGTATAGCTGTAATAAATTCTGAAACAAAAAATATAGCATGTAATAAAGCGGAAGGAAAACTTAAGAATTTAAAAAATAATTTAAAAAATACTGAAATACCAGGAACTGTTGGGATAGGTCATACACGTTGGGCTACACACGGAAAACCAGATGTCAAAAATGCACATCCCCATCTTGATAGTTCTGGAAAAGTTGCAGTTGTCCAAAATGGGATAATAGAAAATTATCAGGAATTAAAAAGTAAGTTAGAAAAAGAAGGAATTGCTTTTAATTCTGATACTGATACAGAAGTTATTCCACACTTAATTCAAAAAGAATTATTGGCTTTAAATCAATTGAAGCTTGAACAAAAAGGCTCAACTTTGCTAGTAGCGGTTAGAAACGTAATTTCTGATTTAGAAGGATCTTATGCTTTAGCAGTGCTTTGGTCTGGCGCACCTGATTCATTAGTAATTGCAAGGAGGCAGGCACCTCTAATAATTGGTTTAGGGGAAGGAGAATTTATATGCGCAAGTGATACTCCAGCAATAGCTAGTTTTACAAAAATTATTTTACCTTTGGAGGATGAGGAAATAGCTCTTTTAACTCCTTTAGGAATAGAAATTTATGATTCAAGTAATGAGAGACAATACAGAAATCCAATTTCTTTACAAATTTCAGAACAAGCAATTAATAAAAAGAATTTCAGACATTATATGTTGAAAGAAATATACGATCAGCCTGATATTGCAAAATATTGGTTAGAAAAATATTTAATTAAAGATCCAAAGACTGGTAAATTTCAAATTAATTACCCCTTTGATACTGAGTTTTTTGAATCAATTGAAAGAATTGAGATTGTTGCTTGTGGTACTAGTAAGCATGCTGCCATGGTGGGAAAGTTTTTGTTAGAACAATTTTCAGGTATACCTACAAATGTCTTTTTTGCTAGTGAATTTAGATACTCACCACCTCCATTACTACCTAATACTTTAACGATCGGAGTAACTCAGTCTGGAGAGACAGCTGACACTATTGCTGCTATAAGGATGGAAATTAAAAGGCGATCTTCAATCAAAGATAGGAAATATAAACCCAATTTAGTTGCAATTACGAATAGAGTAGAAAGCTCAATTGGTAGACAGATATCAAATATAATTGATATCGGTGCTGGAATTGAAATTGGAGTTGCTGCTACTAAAACTTTCTTTGCTCAACTCCTCTCTTTTTATGGCTTAGCTATTAAATTCGCTCAAATTAAAGAAAGTCAAAGTAATGAAAATATCAGTCAATTAATCTCAGGATTAACTAATTTACCTCCTTTAGTTGAAGAACTTTTAGACAAACATAATCAATCTTCAGAAAAACTTGCACATGATTTTTTTAACATTAAAGATGTTATTTTTTTAGGTAGAGGAATAAATTATCCCATTGCACTTGAGGGAGCTTTGAAGTTGAAGGAAATAAGTTATATTCATGCTGCAGGCTATCCTGCAGGTGAAATGAAGCATGGACCCATAGCTTTATTAGACAAAAAAGTGCCTGTAATTTCCATAGCTTTTCCAGGAGAAGTATTTGATAAGGTCATTAGTAATGCTCAAGAAGCAAAAGCGAGAGATGCTTATCTAATTGGTGTTGCCCCTAAATGTAATGGCACTGAAATTTTTGATTCTTTAATGACTATACCTTTAACAAATGAATGGATATCACCTTTGCTTGCTATTGTGCCTCTTCAATTATTGAGTTACCACATTGCTGCTCATAGAGGACTAGATGTAGATCAACCAAGAAATTTAGCTAAAAGTGTAACTGTAGAGTAAAAATTCTTAATAGAAGTGATTTATAGTTCTAACAGACCAGGAGGAGGAGTAATTATTATAAATTTATTTTTAATATCTATTACTGGAACTATTTCTTTGACAAATGGTATGAGAACTTTTTTATCATTTTTGAAGAGTTGAACCACGAGTAAATTATTTTTTTCATTTTCTAAATTAATGATTTTTCCTATTATTTTAAATTGCTCTTTTTCTAGAATTTTAACTTCTAAATTCACTAGTTCAGTTAAGTGAAATTCATTATTGTTTAATTGTGGAATTGAATTAACTTTTACCAGTACTTTATGTCCCTTTAAGTTTTCTGCTTCATTTCTATTGGTTATTTCTCTAAATTTAATTATGAAAGATTCTTTACCTGGTTTCTTAAAACCAGAAGTAAGTTCAAATTCTATAGGAATTTCATCTTCTTTTTGTATCCATCTTTTGCCAGGTTTTGTAAATCTTTCTTCAAAATCACTTAGAGACTTAACCTTAAGTTCCCCATTAATTCCTTGCGGAGATGTTATTAATCCAACAATCAACCATTCATCATGATTTATCATAGTATGTAGGTAAATTATTTCTATGGAATTATCGAATAAACCAATACTTCCAGGTTCTATAGTAGTTGTTAAAGATGTTAATTCTATTTATAGAGGATATAAAGGATTTGTACAAAGAGTAACTAATAAAACAGCAGCAGTTCTTTTCGAAGGAGGAAATTGGGATAAGTTAGTAACATTTAAATTAAATAATTTAGAAATAGTTTGAATGATTATTATTTTTCTCTCTGATATATCTTTTCTATTAGGATACTAGCTGCATTTTTTTCGGCTTTTTTATGAGAATTGCCGACACTATAGGCTTCTTTACATCCATTAATATATATTTCGCAAGAGAATCTTTTTGGATCTCCGTGATTTTGCGATATTTCAAGTATTTTATAAATAGGTAAATCATATCCATGACTTTGACACCATTCTTGTAATGCTGACTTGGCGTTATATTTATATGGTGCTTTTAAATATAAATTTGCATCTTTTTCCCAAAATTTATCTAACCATAAATTCACTTCATGTATCGAGTCAAAACACTTATATATTGCGCCAATTAATGCTTCACTAGTTTCTGCAATTATAGTTTCTTTTGAATTTTTATCACCCATTGCTTTGGGACCTTTGATTATTACTTTTTCGATAAAGATTTTTTTACCTAATTCCGTTAACCATTTATCACTTACAATCTGAGATCTTAGTTCTGATCTATTGCCAACACTCATATTTTTATATTTTCTTTCTATGAAATCTGATGCTGATAATCTGAGAACAGCATCGCCAAAGAATTCTAATTTTTCATAATTAACTACTTTATTCGCAGAGGAGTGTGTAAATGCTTCATTGAAAGTATGAATTACGAATTTATCTTTTTTATTTATAATTTCAACAAATCTTTTCGAATTAATATCTAGAGAATTTAAAAAATTAATAATTTGTTCAGTTCTTTTTTCATCAATTAAGTTATCCATATAGATTAGATGTTTGCATTAAGTAGAAAGCAGGTCATAAGCCGGGTTCTGTTCACCTTAGTTAAGATGGGTAATCATCTATCTAGGACTGGAATTACTTCACAGCCTCAAGCGGCGCTCAAAAGTAGATTTTTTAATGGTCATAAATCTACTAAGCCTTGCTCCCGGCCGGGGTTTACCTAGCCAACACTTCTCAATGTTGCTGGTGCGCTCTTACCGCACCTTTGCACCCTTGCCATACTTAGCAAGTATTAGGCGGTATGTTTCTGTGGCACTATCCTCACGGTTGCCCGTACTGGGAATTACCCAGCAAGCCTGACCATATGGGAGCCCGGACTTTCCTCAAAAAGGTTTTATTTTCAAAACGAAATAAAACTTTTTTGCGATTACCTCTCCTGCTTTCCTTTAGCATAATGCTTATTACCCCAAAAAACATCTCTTGGGGCTGTAGCTCAGTAGGATAGAGCAACGGTTTCCTAAACCGTAGGTCGTGGGTTCGACTCCCTCCAGTCCCGTTAAATTTAATAAACTATATGTAGTATGTGTGCAAATTTGCAACTCTCTAGCTAGCGTGTATTTAGTAATAAAGCTTTTATGGCTAAGCTTCACGATATGCGTTTAAAACTCTTAATACAACAAGAGCATGAACGTATTTCTAAATCTAAACCTAATGATCTAGACCTTTCAATAGTTCAAGCAAGATGTCTGTGTTGGCTTTCTTTATTAGCAGAAGCTCATGAAGATCAAGCAAATGATGCAGAAAAGAGAGGAGATGCTGAACAGGCAATGGGATGGTTTGCAGACTCAATGCGATTAAGAGATGTCATTACTTTGGTTACTAGTATTGAAATACCTTTACCTGATAGCCCCGACTCTCTTGATGAAAATGACGAATTATTGGATGGACCTACAATCTTGCCTAAATAGTGCAATGATATAAATAGAGTTATTTATTCTGTTGGAAGAAGAACCATGTCAATGTCCTGATTGTCAGAGATTCTATAAAGAACATGATCGTTTAATTCGAGAATTTCCTACTTTTAAAGATCAAAAAGAATTAAATTGGGCATCCATTCAATCATTTAGAACTCTTTGCAATAAAGTTACTGAAGAATTACAAAAGCAACTATCTGAGAAAAATAATGACGATTATCTTATCAATGATAATAAACATATCTCTGATATAGAAATTACAGATGTAATAGATGAACTTGAAAATGTTAATGCTTATTTATATTCAATTGAAGCTTTGATGGAGCGAATTTTTGATATTAAAGTTTCTGAAAATATTGAAACCAAATTTAAAGAAATTTCCAAAAAGTTAGCTCCTGATCCACTTAATATTGATAGATTAATATTAAATAGACTATTTCATCAAACACCAGATTTCCCTGATAAGAATAATTCTAAGTAGTAACTTCTTCAATATCACATGTAATTTCTACTGGCATAGGTGAGACTTTCCAAATAGATTCACAATATTCTCTAATTGATCTGTCTGAAGAAAAATATCCAGATCTTGCAGTATTTAATAGGGCCATTTTATTCCATGCTTTTTTGTTGTTCCAAAAGTTACTAACTTCATCTTGTTTATTTAAATAGTCTTCGAAATCAGCCATTACGAAAAATGGATCATTTCCAGTCAAGCTATTTAATAAAGGTTTGAATAATTCCTTGTCTCCATTACTAAAATGTCCTATTTCTATTAAACGAACTACTTCTTTTAACTCGGGACATTTTTCTATGAATAACGAGGGAGAATAACCATTATTTTTTAAGTTCATTATTTCACTTTCGGTTTTTCCGAAAAGAAAGAAATTTTCTTTCTTCACTAGGTCTCTTAATTCTACATTTGCTCCATCAAGAGTCCCTATAGTCAAGGCTCCATTCATGGCAAATTTCATATTTCCTGTGCCTGACGCTTCTTTTCCAGCAGTTGAAATTTGTTCAGATAAATCTGTTGCAGGATATACTATTTCTCCAAGTTTTACATTATAGTCTGGTAAGAAAACAACTCTTAATAGACCTTCCATATCAGGGTCTGAATTGACGACATCTGCGATACCATTAATAAAGCGGATCATCAATTTAGCCATAAAGTAACCAGGAGCTGCTTTACCACCAAATATTACTGTTCGGGGAGCTGTATATTTACTTGTGCCATTTTTTATTCTTAAGTACTGAGCAATAATTTGCAAAGCATTTAAATGTTGTCTTTTGTACTGATGAATTCTTTTTACCTGAACATCAAACATACTTGAGGGATCAACAAGTATACCTGTTTTAGAATGAATGAAACTAGCTAGTTTACGTTTTCCAATTAATTTAGTTTCTTCAAATTTTAGAAGGAAATTTGCGTCTTCTTTTTTCTTTTCTAAGTTTTTTAACAGTTCCATATTGGTTATCCAATTGGGACCTACCTCTTTTTCTAATAAATTGGATAAAGATGGATTTGCTAATGCAACCCATCTTCTAGGGGTTACTCCATTAGTTACGTTTGTAAACTTTTTTGGCCAAAGTTTTGCAAATTCTGGAAGAAGTTGTCTCTTGATAAGATCTGAATGAAGCGCAGCAACTCCATTTATATGATGAGCTCCAATAGTAGCTAAATGAGCCATTCTCACGGACTTAGAACCTTCTTCATCAATAATTGATAGTTTTTGTAAAATCTTGTCATCTCCTGGATAACGAAGTCTTAATTGTTGCAAGAATCTCCAATTTATTTCGTAAATAATTTCTAAATGACGAGGAAGTAAATCACTAAAAAGACTTAAATCCCATTTTTCCAAAGCTTCAGGAAGCAATGTATGGTTTGTGTATGCTACTGATGATGTCGTTATATTCCATGCCTTATCCCAACCCACTTGATACTGATCTATTAATAGTCGCATTAATTCTGCTACTGCAATAGCAGGATGGGTGTCATTTAACTGCACAGTCCAATGTTTAGCAAATTCTGTTATTGGGATAGATCTTTTTTCGAGACTTCTCAACATATCTTGAAGAGAACAACTAACAAAGAAATGTTGTTGTTTTAGTCTTAATCTTCTGCCTTCATCAGTTCCGTCATTTGGGTAAAGAACTTTTGATAAAGTTTCAGATGCAACTTTTTCTTCTACTGCACCATAATAATCACCAATATTGAAAGCATAAAAATCAAAACTTTCTGTTGCATCAGCTCTCCATAATCTTAATCTGTCACATGTATTTACTCTATAACCTAATACTGGAACATCATGAGGAACCCCAATTGCATGTTCAGAAGGAACCCATCTTGATCGGTAGTTTCCTTTATCGTCTCTATAACTTTCAGTTCTTCCTCCAAAACCAACAAAACAAGATTCATCTGGTTGAGGTAATTCCCATGGCCAGCCACCTTTAAGCCATTTGTCAGTAACTTCGACTTGCCAACCATCTCTAATTAACTGGTTAAAAATTCCGAACTCATATCTTATACCGTAACCGACAGCAGGAACTTGTAAGGAGGCCAAAGATTCCATATAACAAGCAGCAAGTCTTCCTAGACCACCATTGCCTAGCCCAGGTTCTTCTTCTACTTCAAGGATTGTTGATAATGATTCAATCCCAAATCTTTTTAAAGCATCCTCTGCTTCTTTTGTTATCCCTAGGTTTAAAAGATTATTACTTAATTGTGGACCTATTAGAAATTCTGCGGATAAGTAAGCAACTGTTTTTTGAGGTTTTTTGCGTATTACTTCTTGGCTTGCTAAATATCTTGTCATTAATCTATCTTTAACCGCATAACTTAGAGCCATGTACAAATCATGAGGACTCGCAGAGGTTGCTAATTTGCCAATAGTAAAGAATAAGTGTGCTGTCATGCCTTTGAAAAGGGCATCAGAATTCATTCCAGCTTTTTCAGGATCTAAATAGCAGCCAGGAGTAGGCAAGCGTAGATCAAATGGTTCGTTGGAGTTCATTGAATTTGACATATTTAAGACAATAGCCAGTTTTTGAAAAAATTCTTTGTTGTAACTTCAGATCCACACTTGTTGAGTATTTTTGCTTTTTTTTACATACTTCCTAAAGTGGGCCCTTCATAAACTATCTTCCAATTAGATAGTTTAATTCCCCTCGCATTTGAAATGTACCCTTTACTTGCTGAATTAAGTGCACATGATTTAGAAGTTGCTGAAACGCTAATAGGAGTTATTAGATTTCTATTGATATTTTTAGCTGCTAGAGCATTAGCGGAAGTTTTAGTAAGACTAAGTTTGCCTACTATTGTGGGAGAGCTTTTGGCAGGGGTTGTTATAGGTGCATCTGGTTTTCACTTGCTCATACCACCCTCAGCTCATACTGAATTGAATCAAGGATTAGTTAATGTAATTAGCTCGTTAGCATCAATACCTCCTGAAGCTGTTCCAGATGTTTATTTTGAAAGTTTTCCTTCCCTGCAAGCAGTTGCTACACTTGGCTTGTATGCACTTCTTTTCTTAACAGGATTAGAAAGTGAATTAGAAGAATTAGTAGCGGTTGGTGCACAGGCTTTTACAGTTGCTATGGCAGGTGTAATTCTTCCTTTTGCATTTGGTACTCTTGGATTAATGTTTATTTTCCAGGTGGATCTCATCCCTGCAGTTTTTGCGGGAGCATCGATGACTGCTACAAGTATAGGTATTACTGCTAGTGTTTTTGGTGAATTAGGATACTTGAAAACAAGAGAAGGACAAATTGTTATTGGTGCGGCAGTTCTAGATGATATTTTGGGTATTGTTATTCTTGCAGTTGTTGTAGCTCTTGCTGCAGGAGGCTCATTGGAAATTGCTCCTATAGTCAAATTAGTTGCTGCAGCTGTTGTATTTGTAATTGCTGCTATTGCATTAAGTAGAACAGCAGCTCCTGGATTCGATTGGCTTCTTGATAGGTTAAAAGCACCTGGAGCTGTAGTCGTGGCATCATTTGTAATACTTGTATTATGTTGCTTTGTCGCTACGGCAATTGGGCTTGAGGCAGCTTTAGGTGCTTTTGCAGCTGGCTTGATTCTTAGTAGTTCAAAAAATAATCATGCTATCCAGCAATCAGTTTTGCCATTGGTTTCATTATTCGCGACAATCTTTTTCGTATTGGTAGGCGCTGGAATGGATTTATCAGTTATTAATCCTTTAGATCCTGCAAGTAGGTCTGCTCTAGTAGTAGCAGGGTTTTTATTAGTTGTTGCAATTATTGGAAAAATTGCTGCTGGATGGGTTTTCTCAAGTGATAAACCTACCAACAGATTAGTTGTAGGTTTAGGAATGATGCCCAGAGGAGAAGTGGGATTGATTTTTCTTGGATTAGGAACAAGCGCTAAGCTGTTAACACCCTCACTTGAGGCAGCAATTTTATTAATGGTCATTGGAACGACATTCCTTGCTCCTGTTCTTTTAAGAATTGTCTTGAAAGATAAGCCCCCTGGTGGAGATAATAAAATTTCAGATGATGTTGCAGCTGATCCGGTAGGTCTTCTTTAAGAAATAATTTTATTAGAATTATCCAAAATAGAATTTTGATAAATGGAAAAAACAGTTCCAATAGATAGTGATTTAAATTTTGATTGGAATTTTTTAAATTACCCAATACATACAGTTTCAGCTAAGCCAGAATATGCCTCAAAAGAATGTGCAATTTTATTAATTCATGGTTTTGGAGCTTCTACGGATCATTGGAGATTTAATATCCCTATTTTGAGCAACAAATATGAAGTTCATGCAATGGATCTACTGGGTTTTGGGAAAAGTCCTAAGCCTCAGGATGTTGAATACTCAGGATCTTTATGGAAAGATCAGGTCATAGCATACGTAAAAGAAAAAATAAGAAAACCTACAATTGTTGTTGGGAATTCATTAGGCGGTTATGCAGCATTAGCAGCTGGTTCAGAATTGAATGAACTTAACGCAGGTGTCATATTACTCAATGCAGCGGGATACTTTAGTGAAGAAAAAACTATCAAGAAGAATATGTTGCAAACTTCAATTGAAACAGTTGCAGGAATATTTTTGAAGAATGTTGTTCTTCAACGTTTGATTTTTGAGAATATGAGGAATCCAAAAAATATTAAAAAAACTTTGAATCAAGTTTATGTTGATAAAAAAAATGTTGATGATTTTTTAGTAGATTCAATAAGAAAGCCTTCGCTTGATTATGGAGCATTTAATGTTTTTAGAAGTGTATTTAACCCCTCAGGTCCTCAAGGATTACCTTTAGATAAGCTATTCGCAAAACTAGATTCACCATTATTACTACTATGGGGAGGTAAAGATCCATGGATGAATACTCCTAAAAAAAGAAATCTATATAAAAAATTTATTCCAAAGGATACAAAAGAAATTATTCTAGATGCTGGACATTGTCCTCATGATGAAATACCTGAAATAGTTAATCAGCATATTTTGGATTGGGTTGATTCTCTTTAAGTAAAAATTGTGTTAACTAAATTATTTGATAAAGAAAAAGGAATTTATATTTTTCAGTTGGATCAAAATAATTATATAAAATTTTGCCCTGAAAGAGGAGGAGTTATTACAAATTGGGTTTCGGATGGTAATGAAATACTTTATTTCGATGAAAAAAGATTTATGGATAAAAAAAAAAGTATTAGAGGAGGTATTCCAATTCTGTTTCCAATTTGTGGAAATATGAATACTTCTAGTTCAGTATTTGGAAAAGATTACTTGCAGTTAATGCAACATGGTTTTGCTAGGGATTTACCTTGGCAATACTGCTTAAAAGATAGTGAAAAATCTTTATGCTTATATTTAAATGAATCTCAAAAAACAAAAAAATATTATCCTTTTAATTTTGAGTTGAGGATAGATGTTAACTTAAAGATTAACTGTTTAGAATTTGAAATTAATATTCAAAACAAAACAGAAATTGCAATGCCTATAAATTTTGGATTGCATCCTTATTTTAATGTTTCAGATTTCAAAAATTTAGATTTTATTTATAATCCAATTAATTGTCAGAATCAAGAAAGAAATATCCTAAGTAATACTTTGGATGAATTAAAAAATATTAATTTAGGCGTTGATCTACTTATGTATACTTCAGGTAAAAGTGCCTTTCGCGATAAAGTCTTAAAAAGACAAGTAACTTTAAATCATCCATATCCTTTTGACCTCGGCGTTATTTGGAGTGACCCTCCTAGAAGAATGATATGTCTTGAACCATGGACTAGTCCACGAAATTCTTTTGTTGATGGATTCAGAAACATTATGATTCCTTCAAATGATAGTCAAAAGTTTAATGCTTCAATACAAATAAAATCTCTTAAGTGATTATGCAATACTTATGAAATTTGTTGTTATAGATGATGATCCAACAGGCTCTCAAACTGTAAATGATTGCTTATTACTTCTTAAGTGGGATTATTCAACTTTAATTAAAGGTTTTGAATCTGAATCTAGTCTATTTTTTATTTTGGCTAATACAAGGTCACTATCGGAAAATGATGCGAAATTAAAAATAGAAGAAATTTGTACAAATCTTAAGGCTGTTATAGCTTCTGAAGATTATTTAGAAGAAATAATTTTTATAAGTAGAGGAGATTCTACTCTTCGAGGACATAACTTTTTAGAGCCTAGTACCATAAATAATTGCTTAGGTCCTTTCGATGCTACTTTTCATATTCCAGCTTTTATAGAGGGTAAAAGATTAACAATTAATGGATCACACTTTGTTGATCAAACCCCTATTAATCAAACAATTTTTGCTAGAGATAAAATTTTTGGATATGACACAAGTAGTGTCAAGAAACTTTTATTTCAGAAGAGTAAATCTCAAATAAATTTAGATGATATTCAAAATCTTTTTTTATCAGATCTCGAAATTCTTAATGATGAAGAAAATAATATAGTTTTCAAAACACTCAAGAATTTAAAGAATAATAAACATGTAATTGTAGATGCAGAAAATTATTCTCAACTTAAAAAGTTTTCTTTAATAATTAAAAAATTAACTAAACAAAAGAAATTTCTTTTTCGTACAGCAGCAAGTTTTATAAGTTCAATTTCTGAGAAAAAAAGCAATCCTCATGATGAGATATTTTTTTCTAATTTAAGAATAAGAAACAAAGAAAAAAATCTTCTTCCAGGGTTGGTAATTGTTGGATCCTATTTGGAACTTTCAACATTACAATTGAACAATTTATTAGAGATAAGTACTTGTGAGCCAATTGAGTTAGATGTTTTTGAATTATTTAGAATTACTTCATACGAGAATAATAAGAAGCAAAGGAATTTGTTTAAAAATAAATTTTTGAGAGAAATTAGATTTTCCTTTGAGAAAGGAAACACTCCTGTATTATTTACTTCAAGAAAATTTATGTCTCTAGATTATTCTGAACAATTTAATTTTTATAATTCAATTGCTCTTTTTATTGCTGAATTAGTCAAAGATTTGAAATATGAAATAGGATATTTGATTTCAAAAGGTGGAATAACAACAAATGTGATTCTTAGTAATGGACTGAATGCAGATTATGTTTATCTTGAGGGACAAATTTCAACAGGCATTTCTGTAGTGACTTACAACCTAAAAAATGATGAAAAGCTTCCTATAGTTACACATCCTGGAAACATTGGCACTAAAGATTCATTAGTGAATATATGGAAAGTTTTGGAAAATATAAATAATTTTTAAAGTTAGAAATTTGAGATAATTTCTTCAGCAAAACTGCTACAGGTTAAAGGTTCTACTTTGGGTTCCATTAAACGTGCTAGATCATAGGTGACTTTTTTTTGCTCGATTGCCTTACTTAAACCATTAGTAATTAAGTTAGCTGCTTCATTCCAACCAAAATATTCAAGCATCATTACACCACTTAGAATTACTGAGCCTGGATTTATCTTATTTAAGCCTGCATGTTTTGGCGCAGTACCATGCGTTGCTTCGAAAATTGCTGCATTATCACCAATATTTGCACCAGGAGCCATGCCTAGGCCGCCCACTATTGCTGCAGCTGCATCAGAAACATAGTCTCCATTAAGGTTTAATGTTGCAAGAATTGAATATTCTTGAGGTCGAGTTTGAATTTGTTGAAATATACTGTCAGCTATCCGATCATCAACAAGAATAAGTTCTTTCCATTTATCATCTCCATGGGTATGTGCAATTGAGGCTATAACTTCTTTAATTTCTTCGCAAATAAATGCTTTTTTGTTATTTGTAAGCTTGTCAAAACCCGGCTCGATTTTCCGAGCATTATTTTCAATTGTAATTTCTGGATTTTTCTGAATATTATCTAAAATCCAGCTTTCTCTTTCTGTAATGCAATCTTCTCTAAATTCATTTACTGCTAATTCATATCCCCAATCTCTAAAAGCACCTTCAGTATATTTCATAATATTCCCTTTATGTACAAGAGTTACATGCCTTTTGTCTCCTGATAATCTTTTTGCATGCTCAATAGCCTTTCTAATATGCCTCTGGCTGCCTGATTTACTTACTGGTTTTATTCCAATTCCTGATCCCTTTGGTATGGATCTATTTTTTAAACTTTTACTATTTGGTATTACAAAATTATTTAAGTGATTAATTAATTCAAGACAATTATTATCATCGGCTTCCCATTCAATCCCCATGTAGATATCTTCTGTATTTTCTCTATAAACAATAACGTCCAAATTTTGAGGGTTTTTATGAGGACTTGGTGTTCCTGAATAATATTTGCATGGCCTAACACAGCTATATAAATCAAAGATTTGTCTTAATGCAACATTAAGAGATCTAATTCCTCCACCGATTGGAGTTGTTAAAGGACCTTTGATGGCTACTCCGAAGTGTTTAATTGCTTCAATAGTATCTTGGGGAAGATAGTTATATGTTCCATAAATTTCACAAGCTTCATCTCCTGCATAGACTTTAAACCAATTAATTTTTCTTTCATCTCCATAGCTTTTTTTTATGGCTGCATCAAGAACAATTTGAGTCGCTGGCCATATATCAACTCCAGTTCCATCACCCCTAATAAATGGGACAATTGGATTATTAGGAATAGTTGGCTTGCCTTGATTAAAAGTTATTATTTCTCCTTCAGTAGGTAAATTTAATTTTTCAAATTTTGGCATAGTATTGAATTGATAACTAAAGATAACTCATTGAAGTTCTTTGTATTGTAATTTGCGATGAGTTATTTTCTTTAAAAGCTAAAAATTTATTGTTCAAATGTGAATAGAGAATACTTCATAGATCAGCATTTCAACATCTTTATTAAAAGAAAAAGTATTTAATAAGCAAGTTAAAGGAAATTATGTCATTTTCGAAAAAACACTTAGCTATTTATGAATGCTAGTTCAAATGTAAGTAATGTTGAAATAGCTAATAAAATTGCTTCTACTGCGGCTTTGTTTAGGAAATATTTTCCAGATGCTAGCGTAAACTTCAGCCCCTGGGAAAATGCGAACAATGAATCCATTAAGGATAGTATTGATTTCGCATTTCATTTTCCAGGTTGGAGTCCTCTTATAGAATGTAGAGCAATACTCTTACAATTGAGAATTGATAATGATAATACCAACAGAGTTCCAAAATTGTTAGGAATAATAATGCGAGGGATGATTGTCCCTTCCGAGAGATGGAGAGTAGCTACTGTAGGTGAGTGGGAAATGACTGGTACTCATTTGCCTCAAAAGGAACAGAAAGATAATCTTTTTTTGGTTTGTAAAGAACTTTATAAGTTATTCTCTTCAACATCCCCTAGTAACAAAAATTAGCTGTTTTATGTATTTTCCTTGTAGATTAAATAAACATACAAAATTAATTCAAAATAAATGGCAGTCGCTCTTGCAGGACAACTAAAAGAAGGGACAAAAAAATCCCACACTATGGCAGAAAATACTGGCTTTGTGGCTTGTTTTTTAAAAGGAGTTGTCGAAAAAAAATCATATAGAAAATTAATTAGCGATTTGTATTTTGTTTATGAAGCTATGGAAGAAGAAATTGAACGATTGGTCCAAGAGGGACATCCTGTAATAAAACCTATTGGTTTTAAATCATTATTCAGAAAAGAAACCCTTGAAAATGATCTTAAATTCTATTTTGGTGATAACTGGAGGAATGAAATTAATATCTCGCAATCAGCAAAAGAATACGTTGAAAGAATCCGTGACGTAGCAAAAAATTCACCAGAGTTATTGGTTGGGCACCACTATACTCGATATATAGGAGATTTATCTGGTGGTCAAATTTTGAAAAGGATTGCCAAAAAAGCATTAAATTTACAGGGAAATAATGGCTTAAACTTTTACGAATTTGAATTAATTGCTGACGAAAAGAAATTTAAGGAAGAATATTCCCTAACTTTGAATCAACTTCCAATAAATCAAACTACTGCTAATCAAATTATTGATGAAGCTAATCAAGCATTTACTTATAATATGAAAATGTTTAAGGAGCTTGAAGGAAACTTGATTGCTGTTTTAGGCAAGATTGTATTTAATTACATTACAAAAAAAAGTTAGGAAGGGAAGCACTGAGTCCTAGTATTTATGTTTGATTCATTAGTTGATTTCCTTAAAACCAATATTCATGAATTAAATGGTCAGGAAGTTCAAATATCTAACGAATTTAAAGAACATCATAATAAAGATTCAAAATATATCATTAAAAATTGGCTTTTTTCATCTCCCGAATATAGAAAGTGGAGAATAACTAGATTAGATGGGGGCAAAAAACTGCAAGTTTTTAATACGGTCGCATATCCAAATTTTGATAGTGAATTGCCTATTCTTGGAGCTGATATTTTATGGTTTGGAACTTCTCAAAAGTTATTAACAATCCTCGATTATCAACCCTTAATTCAAGAAAGAGAGTATCTCGAAAAATATTGTTCAAGTTTAGGTATTATTAAGAAAAAGTATTCTGCATTTGACAATAATAAAATGAAGAATATCTACGATTCAAAAAAGTATTTCTCCCCATGGGTAATTATATGTAGAGGAAATAAATTAAATCTTGATAGAGATTTAAACAATATATTCCATTCATTTGTTAGTAATTATTTGAACATTTACAAATTGAATCCTGTTAATCAATTTTTAAACTTAGAACAAATAAAGATTAATCAAATAAAATATGATAAGTACAGTTTTGAAAAAGACCCTGCAGATAAATTGTTTAAATCTTTTTTTGGAGAAAAATGGACAAATAAATTTATTAATAATTTTCTTTTTACATTAAATAATGAGATTATTCATTGAATGTTAATACAAAATACTATTTTTTATAAACCATCCTGGAAATGGCATAATTTTCTAAAATATTTAATTAATAATTTAAGTGAATATAATTGTTTAGAAAAAATAATACCCTCTGAATACTCTTACAAAGATTCAACTTATGGTTCAAAAAAATCGAAAAAAAATGTGAATCTTTCTACTTGGGGCGTAACGCATAAAAAAAGAATTCAATTTGCAAGAGCAGTTTGTATTAATAGTCCAAATTATTCTGTCTTAAATTTTTTAATTATTCCAAATACAATCTATAACGTCCCATTTTTTGGAGTAGATTTTGTTTCTTTACCCAATAGTCATTTATTAGTATTAGATTTTCAGCCCTCATTAAAAATAGAAAATCAATATAGTAAAAAATTATTAGAAAAACTTATAAAACTAAAAACTCGTTGTCATGAATCACTCCCATTAGCAGAAACAATGTCTGCGGATGTAGCCAGATTTTTTTCCCCAGGGCTAATCTGGTCAAAATTGCCAAAAGAAGAAAGTAGCGATTTGTTAATTGCTAATAAGCTTTATACTGCATTCACAGAATATTTAACATTGTATTTAGAAATTCTTTTCGAAAGTCAGGAAGCTAATCTTGAGCTGCAAAAAGAATTAATAAATGGTCAAAATAATTATTTGAAATATAGAAGAGATAATGATCCAGCAAGGCCAATGTTATCTAGTTTATTTGGTAAGGAATTTACTGAATCTTTAATTAAAGAAGTTTTATTTACTACCTAAACGTTTTATAATTTTTTAAAAATTTGAAATCATATGAAAAAAATTGCTGTTCTTTTTGTGTGTTTAGGAAATATTTGCAGGTCTCCTGCTGCAGAAGCTATTTTTATAAATTTAATTAAAAAGAAAGGATTAACCGATGGCTTTATTGTAGATTCTGCTGGAACTGGGGGTTGGCATACAGGAAAAAAGGCTGATTCTAGAATGAGAATTGCGGCAGAAAGAAGAGATATTAATATTTTAAGTAGGGCTCGCCAAATTACTAGCCAAGATTTTAAGATATTTAACTATATTCTTGCGATGGACGACTCAAACTTTCTAAATATAAAAGATCTTAAAAATAGAACATCTTCAACTGATTTTGCATCAATTAAGAAAATACAAAGTTTTAGATCAGTTTTTAATGAGCAAGAAGTTCCTGATCCATATTTTGGAGGTGATGATGGATTTGATCATGTCCTTGATATCTTAGAAGACTCTGTGAGTGGCTTCTTGGAGAGTATTTCTTGAATTTATTGGATCTGAATCTCTTTGGGAATCTTATCATTATAAAGATCAATAATTTTATCTACCACCTCACTAATTGAATATCCATCCGTAATAATTTCTATTGCGTCACTCGCTTTTATTAGAGGTGAAATTTCCCTATGAGAATCTTCAAAATCTCTTTTCTTTATAAGCTCCTTGAGTTTATTAATGTCTATTTCTTGTGAGTCTTTGCTTTTTTTGTCAGACTTTCTTCTTTTTGCTCTTTCATCGATGCTTGCAGTTAAAAATATTTTAAGTTCTGCCTCAGGAAAAACAGTAGTTCCTATATCTCTTCCCTCAGCCACAATGCCACCTGATTTCCCGATTTTCCTTTGTTCTGCTACTAAGAATTTTCTTACTTCTTTAATTGAGGAAATTTTAGACACTATTGAACTTATTTCTTGCGATCGAATTTCTTCAGTAACACAGTAATTGTTAATAAAAACATCTTGATTTGAATTGGCATTTGACTTGAACACAATTGATATATTTTTAAGAATATTATCTAATTTTTTTTCTTTTTTATAATCAATATTTTCTTTAATTAAAAGCCAACTCAATGCCCTATACATTGCTCCAGTATCTAAATATAAAAGTTTAAGTTTCTTCGCTATTAACTTTGTAACAGTACTTTTACCTGAACCGGCAGGCCCATCAATTGCAATAATTGGGCTTCTTTTCATCAGAAAAACGTGATCAATTAATCTTGTCTTTCCACATCTTATCGCACCAGCGAGTATTGAAATATTATCCTCAACTCCTAATTTTTTGAGTGTAAAAGGGTGTAAATGTTCTAAATATTCAATTGAAATATTTTCTGCTGAAATTTTTTTAATTATTTCTTTTATATTAATTTTTTTTTCTTTTTTATAAATTTTTTTTGCAACTAATAATTCATTTGAAAAAAATCGAATTAATTTCCTGTCGTTTTCCGAAAGATGTACATTACGAGAACTTAAAGGAATTCCATCAATATCTCTCTGAGTAGGAATAGATTTAATAGCTATATTTAATTTCTTTGTTAGTACAAGATTTTTTAATATTAATAATTGTTGCCAATCTTTTTCTCCTAAATAGAGATTTTTGGGCTTAATGAGATTAAGTAATCTATAAACTACAGTACAAACTCCGTCAAAATGTCCAATTCGATTCAATCCGCATAATGCAGAAGATAACTCTATAGAAGCTTTCAGGAATGTAATATTTTTATTATTGGGTGGATATATATCTTCAGTACTTGGGATGAAGATGGCATCTGCGCCATTTGCAAAGGAGATTCTAATATCATTATCAATTGTTTTAGGATAATTCTCTAAATCTGACTTGTTATCAAATTGAAGCGGATTAATAAAAATACTTACTAAATTAGTATTAGAATTCGAACCCTTTGCAGTTGATATTAATTTTTGATGCCCTTCATGAAGATTACCCATAGTTGGGATAAAGTTAATATCACTGGTTAGACTTAGTCTCCATTTTTCAAGCTCTTCTGTTTTTCTTATTATTATCTTTTTCACTTTGTTTTAAAAATTAAATCTATTTAATAAATCATTACTGGACAAAAGCAAACTAAGGAGGAATATCTATATAGAAGAAGTTTATCATTTCTATCTTATGGATTATAAAACCTCAGGAGTTGATATAGAAGCTGGCAGAGAATTTGTCTCAGAAATTAAACAAGCTGTTGAGTCAACCCATTCATCTAATGTTATTGAAGGGATTGGAGGATTTGGGGGTCTATTTAAAATTCCTCTAGAGGGTTTTAAAAAACCCATCTTAGTATCAGGTACTGATGGTGTTGGAACAAAATTGGAATTAGCGCAAAGCAAAAACTTTCATTTTGAAGTTGGTATTGATTTGGTAGCAATGTGTATGAACGATATCATTACAACTGGAGCAAAACCACTTTTTTTTCTTGATTATATTGCTACAGGAAAACTTGATAAAAATCAATTATTAGAGGTTGTTAAAGGTATTTCATATAGTTGTGGTGAAAATAACTGCTCTTTACTGGGGGGGGGAAACTGCAGAAATGCCAGGATTCTACTCAAAGAATAAGTATGATTTAGCAGGGTTTTGTGTTGGAATAGTTGATGAGGAAAAATTAATTAATGGCAAAAAAATATGTGAAAATGATTTGATAATTGCATTGCAAAGTAACGGCATTCATAGTAATGGATTTAGTTTAGTTAGAAAAATTATTGAAAATAATAGTCAAATTGATAAGCAATTTAAAAAAATGCACCACTTAGATTTTTATGATCAATTATTAAAGCCTACAAAAATTTATTTTAAAATTGTAAACCAAATTTTATCTCAGAACATTGAAATAAAGGGGATGTCTCATATCACTGGAGGAGGCATTCCTGAAAATTTACCTAGGTGTATGTCTTCTAATTTTATTCCTTACATAGATACGAAATCTTGGGATATTCCTATATTGTTTAAATTTTTAAAGGATATAGGACATATTCCTGAAAAAGATTTCTGGAATACTTTTAATCTAGGCGTCGGTTTTTGTTTGATAATTGATAAGAAATTTAAGGATGAGATCTTAAATATTTGTGATTCTAATGGTATATCAAGTTGGGTTTTAGGAAAGGTTGTTAAGAAAGATAATTCGAAAGAGAATAAGTTTTTGTCTGAAATATTAATTTAGAACTCTTTAATATAAACTTTTATTTAGAAATTACAAATTTAATTTATCCACACAAATGAAAAAGTTAGGTGTAATATAATAAAAATACCGCCGAGTTATATCGGAGATTTAAGTAAGTAGATTTAACTTTAATTCAATGCCCTTTGAAAATAATCAAAGAATTACACGTAGACGTAGTTCAGCAGGACCTACACCTCCTAAAAGACCATTAGGTAATAATTCAGATTTTAGTGGGCGTCAAAATCAAGGTCCCAGGCCAACTTTTTTAACTTTAAGAGATCATGGAAAGGTCTTTGTAGCTGATTTGCCAAATTTATCCGATGGACAATTATCGCATATAAGTAAAGAAGCTAATGAGGTCTTAAATAGTCTTGTGAAAAGGTTAAGCGATCTTGAGAATGAACCAAATTCTATAAATCCTGAAAATGATACATTGATAAAAGCCTCTACTAAAAGAGATGTTACGCTTAGATTTATTAAATCAATAGAAGAAGAACAAGATCATAGAAAGAATAATCCTGCTTTAAGGGATGCTGCTTCTGAATCATTACCAAGAACTTTTCTTGAGGTTGCAAGACATAGATTACCTGGAGCAACTTTTGACTCTCTTCTTAGAGAAGCTCTAGAGGCCTGTGCGGTTGACGAGAATCCTAAGGAAAGTGAAGTTATTGATCAGCCAAAAGAAACCGTAAAAATTATGGATATTCCCTCTTCTAGCATGAATCCCTCTTTTGTTGTTAGTATCGATTCAAGCAAAAATAACAACAATGGAAGTTTATGAGCTCAAGCTTGATTCTATAAGTAATAAAACTAAAAACAAAAATCAATCACCGGTATGTCTAAATAAAGAAAAGATTTTGTGTAATCATTGTAAAAGGACTGCTTCTAATGGAATACGTTGTTTGGGTATATGTGTTGCTGATAATGAATATTAGAAAAATAAATTTTAAAAAATAATTAAAAGTAGATATTTCTTTATGATAAACAAAAAGGATAATAATATTAAACAAGGGAAAAAGGTCGATTAACTTACCACTCACCTACCAGTTCTGAACACTTGAAATACAATAATAA
>CACGEL010000013.1 GCA_902572065.1 uncultured Prochlorococcus sp. | reverse complement strand
TGCACTCAAGAAAATTTTAGGACTGGGCCGCTAGGATTCGAACCTAGGAATGTCGAGACCAAAACCCGATGCCTTACCACTTGGCGACGGCCCAATGAATTTTTATTTTAATACATTAATAGATTTTTTTCTATCAAAAAAAATATAAATTTTGTATTCTCGTATTTTATTTAATTTAAATTTTTTTTCTAAGAATTCAATGAATTAGCTAATTTTCCATGGCTTTAGTAAGTTTTTTGCTTTTTTGATTGCTAAAGCCATTTTTGCTGGATATTCATATAACTTTTTATTATTTTTATCAGCATATTCAATAAGTGGTTGCATTATTTTTCTCGCATAACTACCAAAAGCAATTCCATCAGGAAAATTATTTATTTTTAAAAATTCATGAGTTTTCTCATTTGTACCACCTGCTAGTTGAATTAGACCTGGAGGAAGTTGAGATCCTATATTTTCCCATAGTTTAACTGTATCTTTTCCTGTCGTTGGTGCTATATCACCAGACATTGGCCTGCCATCAAGTTGCCAAATAATCGGCACATTATGTTCAAGAAGAATTTCATACCTATCCCATAGTGCTTTTGAAAGATCTATTGGCTGTTTTTTGGATTGATTTAATCCACAACTGACAGATATTTTTTTTAACTTTACCCCTGAATTTTTGATTCGATTAGCTACTGTTATGAAAGAATCTATTCGATTAATTTCAGTATGAATTTCTACTGCATCAGGCTTAATTGCTTTTAGAGTTTTTGGTAAATCATTATTTGATAAATTGTAATCATATTCAGATATTAAATTTAAGGGGCAACTATTTATACATCTTCCACATCCATAGCATTTATTTTCTTTGACTCCAGAATAATTAATTGCAGATGTAGGGCAAATCTTTTCACATGGTCTGGAACAATTAGAGGGACATTTCAACGGATCAAATTTGGCTTTACGAAAATGTACATCCTTACCATCACTAATACTTATCATTAACCCAGGAGATGCACCACAGACTTCTTTAGCCCATTTGATACCACTTCTCGCAGCTTGAACTATAGATTGGTCAGCAGCAACATCAATATAATCAACTCCAGCAGCTGAATAAATAGCACATAAATCTTCTATGGCAACGATATCCTCATTGCTTGCCCCACAAATTAATTTAACCCATTTATCTGATCCCTTTTTATTTTTTTCAAACAGATCAATTTCAGAATTCATTCAAAATATAATTATTTAAAGATTTCCATTCAAGTTTTCTTGACCCACCCATTTCAACAACAATTTTTAGTTTGTTATCTGAAGTACAGATTTTAATTAAGCTTTCTAATTCTGACTGTGATAAGACTTGACCTTCTAATAGCCATAATAATTTATTCTCATCATTTTCATTAAAAAGTTCTGATCCTTGAGGAATTACTTGCTGTACTTCTCCTAGAGCCCCATTCCTACCAATACTTTGATGACCAAGATGAGGAGGTCTAATACCATGTAATTTTAGTAAAAACACTTCAGGATCGCCTAATCCTCTGGCAGAGGTTATGTAAGTTTTAAACCCTCTAGCCCGCATTCTTCTTAATAGACGAGTTTCATATCCCCCCTCAAGAGGAGCGAACATTGCTAAACATTTATTTTTATGTAAATCGTTATGAAACTTGTTTCCTGTAAGAAGTAATGGCATAAAGATTCCCTTTATCTGTATATTATTTCATTTTATGGTACTTGATGATGTACAATTTATATTCGGTGAAATTTTTAAGCTAGCAAGCTAGCAGAGCCTCTGAAAAGATTCACATTTTTTAGCGTTTCGTTAAAAAAAATTGGGAGTGGGTCTAACCCGAAGAGAAACTGTCTATTTTTAGAAAAGTCTCACCCAGTATAGATTGACTTTTTATTAACAATATCCTTAACCATTTTAAGGATTTGATAATTAAAAATAAATCACGAGCTAGCCTACTTAAGCCTTATGTCTATAGGAATTTTAGGAAGGAAATTGGGTATGTCCCAATTATTTGATGACAATGGTAATGCAGTACCTGTAACTCTTATAGAGGCTGGCCCTTGTCGTATTACTCAATTAAAGACACAATCTTTGGATGGTTACACAGCTATTCAAATAGGTTATGGAGTGTCTAAAGATAAGCATTTCAGTAAACCTGAAAAAGGGCATTTATTAAAATCAGGTCAAGAACTTTTAAAGCACCTAAAAGAATATAGAGTTCAAGAAACATCTTCTTATGAAATTGGTAAGGAGGTAACAGTTAAAAATTTTGAGGTTGGTCAAAAAGTTGATATAAGTGGCAAATCTATGGGTAGAGGGTTCTCTGGATATCAGAAGAGACATGGATTTAGTAGAGGACCTATGAGCCATGGTTCAAAAAATCACAGAGCTCCAGGTTCTACTGGTGCAGGAACAACTCCAGGAAGAATTTATCCCGGGAAAAGAATGGCAGGAAGATATGGAGGAAAAAAAATTACTACAAAAGGCTTATTAGTGGTCAAAATAGATGATCAAAAAAATTTACTTATTGTGAAAGGTTCTATTCCAGGTAAACCTGGTGCGATAGTTGATATTAGGCCTAATAATCTGGTTGACAACAAAGTAGGAGCAAAATCATGACAACTCTAGAAACCTTAAAATGGGATGGTAAAAAAGCTGGCAAAGTTTCAATAGATCTAAAAGTTGCCAAAGAAACTTCGTCCGCCGATTTAATTCATAGAGCTGTGCTTAGACAACTAGCTAATAAAAGACAAGGTACTGCATCTACATTGACAAGGTCTGAAGTTCGCGGAGGTGGTAGGAAACCATATAAGCAAAAGGGCACAGGCCGAGCCCGTCAAGGATCAATAAGGACTCCATTAAGACCAGGAGGAGGGGTAATATTTGGGCCTAAACCACGTTCTTTTAACTTGGATATGAATCGTAAAGAAAGAAGATTAGCTTTGAGAACAGCTCTCATGTCAAGAGTTGCTGATATTAAAGCTGTTGAAGACTTTGGATCATCATTAGATAAACCCAAAACTAGTGAAATAGTTAATGGGTTATCTCGATTAGGGATTGAAAAAACAGAAAAAGTTTTGGTTATTCTTGATGGCCCTTCTGAAGTTATTAAAAAATCTATAAATAATATTGAGAAGGTCAAATTAATTGCTGCTGATCAATTAAATGTTTTTGATATTCTTAACGCTAATAAGTTAGTTATAGGTCAATCAGCAATCAATAAAATTCAGGAGGTTTATGCATCATGAGTAAATTATTTGATTCTCGTTTGGCAGATATAATTCGTAAGCCTGTAATTACGGAAAAAGCCACAAATGCACTAGATATTAACCAATATACGTTTGAGGTTGATCATAGAGCAGCAAAGCCTCAAATTAAGACAGCAATTGAGTCCTTGTTTAATGTTAAAGTTATAGGAATAAACACTATGAACCCTCCAAGGAGAACAAGAAGAGTCGGTAAATTCTCCGGGAAACGTTCTCAAGTCAAGAAGGCAATTGTTCGCCTTGCTGAAGGAGACAAAATCCAATTATTCCCAGAATCTTAAGGAGTATTTATTATGGCTATTCGTAAATTCAAACCCTATACACCTGGCACTAGACAAAGAGTTGTTACTGACTTTAGTGAGATTACAGATTCAAAACCAGAAAAATCATTAATAGTTTCTAAGCATAGAGTTAAAGGTAGAAATAATAGAGGAGTTATAACTTGTCGTCATAGAGGTGGTGGACACAAAAGACAATATAGATTGGTAGATTTTAGAAGAGATAAAAGAAATATTAATGCTAAGGTTGCAGCTATTCATTATGATCCGCATAGAAATGCTAGGCTTGCACTTTTATTCTACGAAGATGGAGAGAAAAGATATATTATTGCCCCTGCAGGTGTAAAAGTTGGTCAAAAAGTAATTTCTGGTGAAGGCGTTCCAATCGAAGAAGGTAACGCAATGCCTTTATCTGCTATGCCATTAGGATCAAGTGTTCATTGTGTAGAACTATATGCTGGAAGAGGTGCTCAAATGGTCAGATCTGCAGGAGCAAGTGCACAGTTAATGGCGAAGGAAGGAGATTATGTCGCCTTGAAACTACCTTCTACCGAAGTCCGACTTGTAAGAAAGGAATGTTATGCAACTTTAGGTGAAGTGGGTAATTCGGAAATACGCAATACTAGCTTAGGAAAAGCAGGTAGAAGAAGATGGCTAGGTAGAAGACCTCAAGTAAGAGGTAGTGTTATGAACCCATGTGATCATCCACATGGAGGAGGAGAGGGAAAAGCTCCGATTGGTCGAGCAGGCCCTGTAACTCCTTGGGGTAAGCCAGCACTTGGATTAAAGACACGTAAGAAGAACAAACCAAGCAATAAATTAGTTGTTCGAAAACGTCGTCGTATTTCTAAGAGAAGTAGAGGAGGAAGAGATTCTTGATTACTACTTTTTCTATTTCTATTTTATAAATTATGGGACGTTCACTAAAAAAAGGACCTTTTATAGCAGATAGTTTGCTTAAAAAGGTAGAAAAACAAAATACTGATAATGATAAATCAGTCATTAAAACATGGTCCAGATCTTCGACTATCCTTCCTGTAATGATTGGTCATACGATTGCGGTCCACAATGGGAAGGCTCACATACCAGTATTCATAACTGAACAAATGATTGGCCATAAGCTAGGTGAATTTGCTCCTACCAGAACTTATCGTGGGCACTTAAGAGATAAGAAGGGGGCAAGATAAATGACAAAAACATCTGAAATGAAAAAAACAGCCATTGCTCACGGTAAGTATATACGTGGGTCTGCATCTAAAGTAAGAAGAGTTCTCGATCAAATTAGAGGTAAATCTTATAGAGATGCACTTATCATGTTGGAATTTATGCCATATAGATCTACGGATCCTATTACTAAAGTTTTAAGATCTGCAGTAGCAAATGCTGAACACAACTTAGGGATGGAACCATCTTCTTTAATAATATCTTCAGCTTCAGCTGATAATGGACCTGTAATGAAAAGGTTCAGACCAAGAGCTCAAGGCAGAGCTTTCTCTATAAAAAAGCAGACTTGCCATATTAGTATCTCTGTTGAATCTGCTCCTAATCAAACTAATAAGGAGGAACAAAACTAATGGGAAATAAAATTAATCCAACAGGGCTTAGGTTAGGTATTACCCAAGAACATCGTTCAAAATGGTTCGCTACTCCTAAAACTTATTCCATTCTTCTTCAAGAAGACTATAAAATTAGAAATTTCATTCAAAAGAAATATAATTCAGCTGGAATTAGTGATGTTTTAATTGCTAGAAAAGCCGATCAGTTAGAACTCGAATTAAAAACAGCTAGACCAGGAGTGATTGTAGGTAGGCAAGGAAGTGGTATTGAAGAATTAAGATCAGGGATTCAAAAAACTATTGGAGATAGAACAAGACAAGTCAGAATTAATGTAGTTGAAGTAGAGCGAGTGGACGCTGATGCATATTTACTAGCTGAATACATAGCACAACAATTAGAAAAAAGAGTTGCCTTTAGAAGAACTATAAGGATGGCTTTGCAAAGAGCTCAAAGGGCTGGAGTTCTAGGCCTGAAAATTCAAGTTGGTGGAAGACTTAATGGCGCTGAAATAGCTAGATCAGAGTGGACTAGAGAAGGTAGAGTTCCCCTTCATACTTTGAGAGCTGAGGTTGATTATGCATTACGTGAAGCAAATACAACTTATGGTGTTTTGGGTATTAAAGTTTGGGTTTTTAAAGGAGAGGTCCTTCCTAAAGAAGAACAAACTGTTCCTGTTGGGGCAATTCCTAGAAGGAAAGGCAGTCGAAAACCTCAGCAATTTGAAGATCGTTCATCAAATGAGAATTCATAGGAGGTATAAAAATGCTTAGTCCAAAACGTACTAAATTCCGTAAACAGCATAGAGGGAGAATGAAAGGAATTGCCTCCAAGGGTAATACTATTTCCTTTGGTCAGTTTGCACTTCAAGCTCAAGATTGTGGTTGGGTAACTGCTCGTCAGATAGAAGCTAGTAGAAGAGCAATGACTAGGTATGTAAAACGTGGAGGGAAAATATGGATTCGTATTTTTCCAGATAAACCAGTTACTATGAGACCCGCCGAAACAAGAATGGGTTCAGGAAAAGGTAATCCTGAGTTTTGGGTTGCTGTTGTGAAACCTGGAAGAATATTATTTGAAATGGGTGGTGAAGAGATTACAGAAGAAATTGCCAAAGAAGCGATGCGCCTGGCCCAATATAAATTACCTGTTAAAACAAAATTTATTTCGACTGATAAAATTGTAAGTAGTCATTCATTAGTAGAAGAGAAGACTGATAAAGGACCAAAAGAGGAGGTTAAAAAATGAAAAATTCAGAATCCATGAAAGACTTTAAAAAGTTAAGTTCTTCTGAAATTAATGAAAAAATTGATCAATTACGAAAAGATCTCTTCGACTTGAGGTTTAAACAAGCTACAAGACAGCTTAATGAAACTCATAAATTTAAAATCATCAAGAAACAAGTTGCACAATTACTTACTCTTAGTAAAAGTCAATCCACTTCTCAAAAAACCCCTGATTAATTATTCCTATGGCACTTAAAGAAAGAATTGGTACTGTTGTAAGCGACAAAATGGACAAAACAGTTGTTGTTGCCGTTATCAATAGATACCCACATCCAACTTATAAAAAAATTGTAAGCAAAACTACTCGCTATAAGGCGCATGATCCAGAAAATACATGTGTTCTCGGAGATCGAGTTAAAATTAAAGAAACTAGACCTTTAAGTGCTCATAAACGATGGGCAATAGAGGAAATTCTAAACAAAACAATAAAAAATAAGGAGGATAAAAAATGATTCAACAGGAAACTTATTTAGCTGTTGCTGATAACAGCGGGGCCAAAAGACTTCAATGCATAAGGGTTTTAGGTTCAAATAGAAGATATGCTCATGTAGGAGATGTTGTAGTTGCTTCAGTAAAAGATGCATTACCAAATATGGGAGTTAAAAAATCAGATGTAGTTAAAGCAGTTATTGTTAGGACAAGACATACTTTAAGAAGAAATACAGGCAACTCTATACGTTTTGATGACAATGCAGCAGTTTTGATTAATGAAGACAAAAATCCAAAAGGTACTAGAGTCTTTGGCCCTGTAGCAAGGGAATTACGTGATAAGAATTTCACAAAGATTGTTTCTTTAGCTCCGGAGGTTATTTAAATGTTGGATTCACTTAAAAAAAAGAAAAATACCAAACGAGTAAAAATGAGAATCAAAACAGGAGACTTAGTAAAAGTTATTAATGGGAAAGAAAAGGGCAAGACTGGTGAAGTTTTAAAAACTATCCCTTTAGAAAATAGAGTTGTAGTTAAGGGAATAAATCTTAGAACAAAACATGTTAAACCTACTCAAGAAGGAGAAAGTGGGAGGATATTGACAGAAGAAGCATCCTTGCATGCTTCAAATGTAATGTTTTTTTCAAAGGATAAAAATCAAGTAAGTAAAATAGAATTTTTTATTGATAAAGAGGGGGTAAAAAAAAGGAGATTAAAAAAAACTGGTGAACTAATTGATTAAATTTTTCATCCAAAACGAGATTTCAATTTTCTTATTACACAATTCTGACAAAGACCAGAATTAATTTAAAAAATCATGACTCTTAAAACTCGCTACAAAGAAGCAATAAGACCTAAGCTTTTAAAAGAGCTTGGCCTTAAAAATATTCATCAAGTCCCCAAGGTTATTAAAGTTAACGTCAACAGAGGTCTTGGAGAAGCTGCTTCGAATTCAAAGGCTCTAGAAGCCTCTTTAAATGAAATGGCAACTATTACTGGACAAAAAGCTTTAGTTACAAGAGCTAAAAAAGCAATTGCAGGCTTTAAGATAAGAGAGGGTATGCCTATTGGTTGTACTGTTACCTTAAGGGGTGACAGGATGTATTCTTTTTTAGAAAGATTCATAAATTTGGCATTGCCAAGAATAAGAGATTTCAGGGGTGTTAATCCTAGAAGTTTTGATGGAAGAGGCAATTATACTTTAGGTGTTAAAGAACAATTAATATTCCCTGAAATCTCATTTGATAAAATTGATTCGATTAGAGGAATGGACATAACAATTGTCACAAGCGCTTCAACTGATCAAGAGGGTAAAGCTCTCCTGAAGGAGCTAGGAATGCCTTTTAGTAATTAACTTATAAACATGTCAAATCACGATCCTATTTCAGATATGCTCACTCGTATAAGAAATGCGAGTCAAAAGAAGCATACATCAACTTCAATTCCAGCTTCTAGAATGATTCTTAGTATTGCTAAAGTTCTGCAAAAAGAAGGATTCATAGCGGATATTAATGAGGAAGGGGAAGGCTATGAGTCAAAAATAGTTCTAGGTCTTAAATACAGTGGAAAAAACAAATTTCCTACTATCAGATCAATGCAAAGAGTTAGCAAGCCAGGATTGAGAGTCTATAAAAATACAAAGGGGTTACCAAAGGTTCTTGGGGGGCTTGGAGTTGCTATAGTATCAACCTCAAAGGGTGTAATGAGTGACCGTGATGCAAGAAAACAAGGCATCGGCGGGGAAATTCTTTGTTATGTTTATTAAGGAGAATTAATTATGTCAAGAATAGGAAAATCTCCAGTTCAAATACCAGACAAGGTATCTGTTGATATTAATGGATTAATTATTACGGTAAAGGGCCCAAAAGGTGAACTAAAAAGACTCATGCCTGAAGGGGTAAATTTTGTCCAGAATGAAAATCAGATTATTGTGACACCATCAACCACAAAAAGATATTCAAGGGAAAGGCATGGCCTTTGTAGAACATTAATTTCAAACATGGTCCAGGGAGTAACTGATGGATACTCAAAGAAATTAGAGATAGTGGGTGTTGGATCTAGAGCTCAAGTTAAAGGAAAAACTTTAGTAGTAAGTGCTGGATATAGTCATCCAGTAGAAATGACCCCCCCCGATGGTATAACATACAAAGTTGAAAGTAATACAAATGTAACTGTATCTGGAATTGACAAAGAAATTGTTGGAAACGAAGCAGCAAAAATCAGATCAATCAGACCTCCAGAACCTTACAAAGGCAAAGGTATTAAATACCAAGGTGAGAGAATCATCAGAAAAGCTGGTAAATCCGGCAAAAAATAATTGCTTTAAAAATCATGGCTAAAATGTCAAGGAAACTTCAAACTCAAAAACGTCATAAAAGATTAAGAAGATACTTAATCGGTAATAAAATTCGACCAAGATTGGCTGTTTTTCGCTCTAATAATCATATTTATGCTCAAGTTATTGATGATGATGCACAACAAACTATATGTTCAGCATCAACCCTAGATAAAGAACTCAAGGAAGATTCAGGCAAACTTTCTTCTAATTGCAGTTCTTCTTCAATTGTTGGTAAGTTATTAGCTAAACGAGCAATCAAGAAAGGTATCAAAGAAGTAATTTTTGATCGAGGGGGAAATTTATATCATGGGAGAGTCAAAGCTCTAGCTGAAGCAGCCCGTGATTCAGGCTTGAATTTTTAAATATTTATTTTTATCATGACAGACACTCCAACAAAAAAAGAAAATCAGTCAAAGACTGACGATGCAGTTCAATCAATTTCTAATGAGCAAAGGAAAGGTAACCGTAATAATGATCGAAAAAGAAATCGAAGAGGTGATTCTAAAAATGAGAGAGATTCTGAGTGGCAAGAAAGAGTTGTTCAAATTAGAAGGGTATCTAAAACTGTAAAAGGTGGAAAAAAAATGAGTTTTAGAGCAATTGTTGTGGTTGGTAATGAGAAAGGGCAAGTAGGTGTAGGGGTCGGGAAAGCAGGAGATGTTATTGGAGCAGTAAAAAAAGGAGTATCAGATGGAAAAAAACATCTTGTTAGAGTCCCTTTAACTCCAAATAATTCAATACCTACTTTATCTAAAGGCAGAGACGGAGCTGCTAATGTACTTATTAGACCTGCTGCTCCAGGTACTGGGGTAATTGCAGGAGGTTCAATAAGGACAGTTTTAGAATTAGCAGGCATAAAAAATGTTTTAGCTAAAAGATTAGGTAGTAAGACTCCTTTGAATAACGCGAGAGCCGCAATGGTCGCACTCTCTCAATTAAGAACCCACAAATCCGCCTCTAGGGAAAGAGGCATTTCTCTTGAACAGCTTTATTCTTGAAAATTATGACTTCAACATTAAACAACCTAAAATCAAATTTTGGTTCTAGAAAGAAAAAATTAAGAAAAGGTAGGGGTATCGCAGCTGGGCAGGGTGCTTCTTGTGGTTTTGGTATGAGAGGACAGAAATCACGATCTGGTAGACCCACACGTCCTGGATTTGAGGGTGGCCAAATGCCTCTTTATAGAAGAGTTCCCAAATTAAAGCATTTTGAAATTATTAATCAAAAAAACTTTTCAATCGTGAATCTAAGCAAATTAAGTGAATTTAAAGACAATGAAACTGTCAATATAGATTCACTTGTGAAGAAAAAGTTGTTGTTTAAACCAAAATTCCCGCTCAAAATTTTAGGTAATGGAGAAGTTAAAGTTAAATTAAAAGTTCAAGCTCATGCATTCACTAAAGTTGCTCAAGAGAAAATAGAGGCTGCAGGTGGATCATGCGAATTTCTTAATAATTAATAAATTTAATTAAAAATTTAATTTCACTTATCGATGTTAATTAAAAAAAGTAGAAATCCCAGTGCCTCAGAGATAATCTCTCAATTATTTTTAAATAAAGAGTTAAGAAATAGAGTTTTAACAACGTTAGGACTTCTACTTTTGGTTCGATTAGGTATTTACATCCCAATGCCTGGGATAGATAGAGTTGCTTTTAAAAGTTTTATAGATCAAGGTGGTCAATTAATAGGTTTTCTAGATATTTTTACTGGGGGAGGAATTTCAACTTTAGGAATATTTGCACTTGGGATTTTACCATTTATTAACGCTTCAATTATTATTCAACTTTTGACTGCCTCTTTGCCTGTTCTTGAGGATTTACAGAAAAATGAGGGAGAAGCAGGTAGAAGAAAAATTGCTCAGATAACCAGATATGTCTCTTTAGGATGGGGATTTTTGCAAAGTATAATATTTTCTTTAATTCTTAGACAGTATGCAATCGAAGGTATTAGCGAAACTGCTTTTGTTTTGCAAACATCTATTGCTCTAGTAACTGGATCAATGATAGTAATGTGGTTTAGCGAAATTATTACAGAAAAAGGTATAGGTCAAGGAGCATCATTAGTGATCTTCCTAAATATTGTTGCCACATTACCAAAAGCCTTAAGTTCAACTATTGAAAAGGCTCAAACTGGTGATCGTGGAGATGTCTTAGGAATAGCTGTTTTACTTGGAGTCTTTTTACTAACAATTGTGGGAATAATTTTTGTTCAAGAAGGTGCTCGACGTATCCCAATTGTTAGTGCTAAAAGACAGATAGGAAATGCATCACTACTTCCAACAAGGCAAAGTTATCTACCCTTAAAGTTAAACGCTGGAGGAGTTATGCCAATAATCTTTGCCTCTGCCTTAATATTTCTTCCAATAACAGTAGCAAATGTTACTGGCAATCCAATTCTGATCAAATTAGCCGGAAGTTTAAATCCCGGATCCTCTAATCCATGGCCCTATGCCTTAACTTTTTTTGCTTTGATTTTAGGCTTTTCATATTTTTATGCCTCTCTAACTATCAATCCAGTTGATGTGGCGTCAAATTTAAAAAAAGGTGGAGTTGCTATCCCAGGTGTAAGACCGGGATCTAATACAGCAAATTACTTGTCAGGTATTCAAAATAGGTTGACACTATTAGGAGGATTATTTTTAGGTTCGGTAGCTATAATTCCTGCTGCTGTAGAAAGAGCAACTAATGTTCAAACTTTTCAGGGTTTAGGAGCAACTTCGCTTTTAATTCTTGTAGGAGTTGCGATTGATACTGCTAAACAAATTCAAACTTATGTCATATCTCAAAGATATGAGGGACTGGTTAATAACTAATGAAAAAACATTTATTATTTTTAGGGCCACCTGGAGCAGGTAAAGGTACTCAAGCTGCATTATTGAGTGAAGCTAATTCTTATTTACATTTATCGACCGGAGAATTATTAAGAAAAGAAATTGAATTGCATACTGATTTGGGTAGACAAGTAAAAGATATTATGAATAAGGGCCAACTTGTAAGTGATCAACTTGTA
Source organism: uncultured Prochlorococcus sp. (assembly GCA_902572065.1). Next base: position 9,600 of record CACGEL010000013.1, on the reverse strand, counting down.
TTAGAAATAGTTAAAAAGAATCTTGACAAAGATAATAAAGGTTGGATTTTAGATGGTTATCCTAGGAATTTGTCTCAAGCGAATTCTTTAAATTATGTCTTAAAAAATATAAATCAACCTTTAGAAAAAGTATTTTATTTAGATATCCCAGATGAAGTTTTGGTTAAGAGATTACTTCTTAGGGGTAGAAAAGATGATAATGAAGAAATAATTAAAACAAGATTAAAAATTTATAAGGAAACTACAGAACCGTTGATTGAACACTATACAAATCTCTCTTTATTAGTGAACATAAAAGCTGATAGAGATCTAAAAACAATTTCTGCTGATATAAAAAGAAAAATGGCTTGATGATGATGTAGAATATAGAATTAACATTTTTATAAGAGAACCTAATGAAGGTTAGAGCCTCAGTAAAAAAGATGTGTGACAAATGTCGCGTTATTCGTAGACATGGTAGGGTAATGGTTATTTGCACCGCGAGCCCTAGACACAAACAACGTCAAGGTTAATCTTTGATGAAATTTTTTAAAAACCTTTTACTCATTCAAACAAGTGGCCAGGATTGCAGGAATTGACATACCTCGTGAAAAACGAGTTGAAATTGCACTCACATACATCTATGGAATTGGTCTGACAAGATCAAAATTAATCCTTTCGAATACTGGAGTTAATCCTGATATTCGTGTAAAAGATTTATCAGATAGTGATGTTCAAAAATTGAGAGTTGCTGCAGAAGATTTTACTGTAGAGGGAGATTTACGCAGGCAAGAGGGAATGGCTTTAAAACGCTTGCAAGATATTGGCTGTATTAGAGGCAGGAGACATAGAATGAGTCTACCTGTAAGAGGTCAGAGAACAAGAACTAATGCTAGAACAAGAAGAGGATCAAGAAAAACAGTTGCAGGAAGAAAAAAATAATTAATATATCTTAAAAGAAACTTAACTCATTTATCTAAACTTTTATGGCAGCTCCAGTAAAAAAAACAGGGTCAAAGAAATCCAAGAAAAATGTACCAAATGGTGTAGTACATATTCAAAGTACCTTTAATAACACTATCGTATCTATTAGTGATACTTCAGGTCATGTAATTTCTTGGTCTTCTGCCGGAGCAAGTGGATTTAAAGGTGCTAGAAAAGGTACCCCATTTGCTGCTCAAACAGCTGCCGAAGCAGCAGCTAAAAGAGCGCTTGACCAAGGGATGAGACAAATAGAAGTATTAGTTAGAGGTCCTGGCTCAGGTAGGGAAACCGCCATAAGAGCTTTACAAGTTGCCGGTTTAGAAATAACTCTAATAAGAGATGTAACTCCATTACCTCATAATGGATGTAGAAGACCTAAACGTAGACGCGTTTAGAACTTAACCATTTTCATCCCACCCCAACCAAACTTTCAACCTTTTTTTCCGTGTTGCAATACCAGATTGACAGAATCGATCATCAAATAGCAAATGATCGCTCCCAAACAGGAACATTTTTAATTGGCCCTTTAGAAAGAGGACAAGCTACTACTCTCGGTAACTCTTTAAGAAGAGTTCTTATGGGAGGACTTGAAGGAAGTGCTGTTACTGCTGTAAGAATTGCAGGAATTAATCATGAATATGCCACCATCCCAGGTGTTAGAGAAGACGTTCTAGATATTCTTTTGAACTGTAAGCAGCTTTCTATTAATAGTTCGAACCCAGAGCTTGAAATTGGAAGATTAGTTGTTAATGGTCCAATGGAAGTTAAGGCAAATGATATACAATTTTCCTCGCAAGTTGAAATTGTTGATGGCGATAAGCCTATTGCTACTATTCAAGAAGGTCATAATCTAGAGCTTGAAATCCATGTAGAAAGAGGTGTAGGTTATAGACCTGTAGATCGCAGAAACCAAGAAACTACAGCTATTGATTTGCTTCAAATTGATGCTGTATTCATGCCTGTAAAGAGAGTTAATTTCTCAATAGATGAAACTGCTGTAGCTGAGGGAGGAACTGGTAGAGAAAGATTAAAAATGGAAGTTGTAACAGATGGCTCAACTAGCCCTGATGATGCAATTGCAGAAGCTGCAAATCAGTTAATTGAACTTTTCCAGCCACTAGCGACTGTTACAATGGTTGAAGAAATACCTGAAGAGCCAGAACCATCTCCTGAAGCTCAAATCCCATTAGAAGAACTAAACTTGTCTGTTAGAGCATATAATTGCTTGAAGAGAGCTCAAGTTAATTCTGTTTCAGATTTAATGGGATTTAGTTATGAAGATCTTTTAGAAATTAAGAACTTTGGCTCAAAATCTGCAGATGAGGTTATTGAAGCTCTTGAGCGAATAGGTATTTCAATCCCACAAAGCAGGACATCTGTGTAAAAAACTATTGAGATTATGAGACATCAACTTAGAATCCCTCTTTTAAGCAAACCAGCGGATCAAAGAAAAGCTCTTCTTAGAGGCTTAACTACTCAACTTATTAGAGAGGGTCGAGTAACCACCACTAAAGCTAGAGCTAAGGCTCTAAGAAATGAAACTGAAAGAATGATCTCCTTAGCAAAAGAGGGAACTTTATCTGCTAGAAGAAGAGCTATGGGATATATTTATGACAAGAATTTAGTGCATTCATTATTCGAAAAAGCCCAAGAAAGATATGGTGATAGAAATGGTGGTTATACAAGAATAGTTCGCACTGTTGCAAGAAAAGGAGATAATGCGCAAATGGCTATTATTGAACTTGTTTAAAAATAAAGAAATAAATATTTGAAATAAACAAGATAAAATATAACTTTTGAAAAGAGTAGCTTTAATAATCCAATATGATGGATCTTATTTTTCTGGTTGGCAAAGACAGAAAAATGCACTTGGTGTTCAACAGATATTAGAAGATGCTCTTTTCAAAGTATCAAATCAAATAATTAAAACATTTGCTGCAGGTAGAACAGATGCGGGAGTTCATGCATCTGGCCAAGTTGTTCATTTTGATATTGATTTTGTAATCCCAGCTAATCGATATGCAGATGTATTAAATAGTAGATTACCTCCGACCATTAGAATCTTAGAATCAGTAGAGGTGAAAAATAGTTGGCATGCCTGTTATTCTGCGGTTTATAGACATTATCGATACGTAATTAATAATAGTAAGATCCCTAATTTATTTTTAAATAAGTGGTCATGGCACAGATATCAAAAATCTCTAGATGAGTTTTCAATGCTAAATGCTTCAAATGGAATGGTTGGAGAGCATGATTTTTTTGCTTTTCAAAAGAGTGGAAGTAATAGATCAACCTCTATAACAACAATCAAATCAATAGAAATAGAGAGATTGGAGGATTTGATATTAATAGATATAAAAGCTACTGGTTTTCTTTATGGAATGGTGCGTTCAATAGTTGGTCAACTTGTTTTAGTAGGAGAAAAGAAAATATCACCAGAAATTTTTAAAGATAGATGGTTTTGTCTAAAAAAACATGATGTTCGCGAATCGGCACCAGCTAATGGCTTATGTTTTGTTAATTCTGTATATAAAGAAACTATTTTTAAAAGGATTGATAAAAATGATCTTTTCCCAAAATTTGTAATTAGTGGTTATTCCTAAATTCTATGATTGTTTTTCAAAATTATATTTTTATATAATCTTAAAATATTGTTGAATACTACTTCAATAATGTAGAATTTAATACCGGTTAAATTTATTCTGATAATTTTATAAATGAATAAAACAATTACTCCTTGTCTAGAAACTATTGAAAGGAATTGGTTCTTAGTTGATGCTAAAGACAAGACACTCGGCAGACTTGCTACAGAAATAGCTGCTATATTGAGAGGAAAGAATAAACCTACATTTACCCCTCATCTCGATACAGGAGATTTTGTTATTGTTGTGAATGCTGAAAAAGTAGAAGTTACAGGTAAAAAAACATCCCAGAAATTATATAGAAGGCACTCTGGTAGACCAGGGGGAATGAAAGTTGAAAAATTTGAATCGCTTCAAGAAAGAATTCCTGAGAGAATAATTGAGCAAGCAGTTAAAGGAATGCTTCCTCATAATTCATTGGGGAGACAACAATTCAAGAAATTAAAAGTTTATAAAGGTTCAGAACATCCTCATGCTGCACAAAATCCTGTATTATTAAATAGTTAAGTTTTAACAATGAATAGTCAAATAAAAAACAAAGCAGTTTATTGGGGTACTGGAAGAAGAAAAACTTCTGTAGCTAGAGTTCGTTTGATTCCAGGAAATGGACAAATTAAAATAAATGGTCGTTCTGGTGATGACTACTTAAACTTCAACCCATCACATTTAAATTCGATTAAAGCACCTTTGCTAACTTTAGGCCTTGAAAACTCTTATGATATTTTTGTAAATGTTTTTGGTGGTGGTTTAACTGGACAGGCAGACGCAATTAAGCAAGGAACAGCTAGAGCCCTTTGTGGTTTATCACCAGATAACAGGAAGCCTTTAAAAACAGAAGGTCATCTTAGTAGAGACCCCAGAGCAAAAGAAAGAAGAAAATATGGTCTCAAAAAAGCTAGAAAAGCCCCTCAATTCTCTAAACGTTAAAGATTTTTATTATGCCTAAATCAGAAATTCATCCTAAATGGTATCCAGATGCAAAAGTTATTTGTAATGGGGAGGTTGTAATGACAACAGGTTCAACTAAGCCTGAATTACATGTCGATGTTTGGAGTGGTAACCATCCTTTCTTTACTGGAACTCAAAAAATTCTTGATACTGAAGGTAGAGTTGATAGATTTATGAAAAAATATGGAATGGGTTCGGCTGACTCATCTACTTCACAAGAAACAAAAGAATCCAAAGAATCAGAGAAATAGAAATTTACAAATAAAATTTAAGCAAAACTTTAATTGGAATACACAACATTAATTGCAAGGTTGAAAACAGCTTCAGAAAGTTTTGTAAATTTGGAAATGCAGTTGGCAGACCCTGATATTGCGAATAATCCCAAAAAACTAGAATCTATAGCAAAAGAGAGAGCAAAATTAGAACCTTTAGTTATTGATTTTAAGAAATTGCTTGATACTGATAAAGAAATTGATGATTCTAAAGAATTGCTGAAAGATAATAGGAACGATAAGGATATGGAATTGTTGATTAATGAAGAATTATGCAGTCTAGAAGTTTTTAAGAATAAACTTATTGAGAAATTAACAATCGCTTTATTGCCTAAAGATCCTCGTGATGAAAGAAGTGTAATGCTAGAGATTAGAGCTGGAGCCGGAGGGAATGAAGCTTGTATCTGGGCCGGTGATTTAGCAAGAATGTATGAAAGATATGGGCAGAAAATTGGATGGTCAGTAAAACCTATTAGTGCCTCTGAATCGGATACTGGAGGATTTAAAGAATTAGTTATTTCTGTAAAAGGAGATTCTGTTTACAGTCAATTAAAATTTGAAGCGGGTGTTCATAGAGTTCAAAGAGTTCCAGCGACTGAATCTCAAGGGAGAGTTCATACTTCTACAGCAACTGTTGCGGTTATGCCTGAAGCTGATCCAGTTGAAGTTAAGATTGATCCAACTGATTTAGAAATTGGTACAGCTAGATCAGGGGGTGCTGGAGGTCAGAATGTTAACAAGGTAGAAACTGCTATAGATCTTATTCACAAGCCGACAGGTATAAGAGTGTTTTGTACTCAAGAAAGATCTCAGCTACAAAATCGTGAGAGAGCTATGGAAATTTTAAGAGCTAAATTATATGAAATTCAATTAAAAGCAGCTAATGCTAAAGAGAGGTCACAAAGGTTAATGCAAGTTGGAACTGGAGATAGAAGCGAAAAAATTAGAACTTATAACTTTAAGGATAATAGAACTACTGATCACAGATTAGGTTCTAATTTTGCTTTAGAGCCAATTCTGGCAGGACAATTAGACGAAGTTATTGATGCTTGTATAGCTCAAGAACAAAAAAGAATGATGGAAGATTTTAATGATAATGAAAATTAAATTTTTATAGTGTTAAGCAGCTAAACCAATAACATATTTACTCCATTCTTTGTGTTTGCCAGAGTCTATTTGTCTTGTCGCTTCAAAATTTAGATTGCTTAATGGGCGATATGGTTTTCGTTTTAAAGGCATATTTGCCTCTTCGGGTGTCCTACTGCCTTTTTGTACATTACATCTAAGACATGCTGTTGTTACATTTTCCCAATTATCAGTACCCCCCCTACTTCTTGGTAAAACATGATCTATCGATAAATCACTACATCTGTGGTTACAATATTGACAGGAGTTATTGTCTCTAAGAAGTATATTTTTTCTTGTAAGGGCAACCTCTCTAAAGGGAACTTTAACATAATAACGAAGTCTAATAACGGTAGGTAGTTTTTGACCAGAATGTATTAGGTATGATTGATCTTCTTCTAAACTTTCTGCCTTCCCTTTAATCATTAAAATTACAGCTCTTCTCCAAGAAGTAATATTTAAAGGTTCATAAGAAGCATTTAAAACAAGTGTCTGGCCCATGCCAAAATTCAATTTACATGTCATGCTAGCGGTATATTTAAATAAGCGCATATAATTGCGCAAACATTAATGCAGATTCTTTTGAATAATACAAAAAATAATGTCGATAATAATTTAAATTTGGAAGGGGATATAGATCCAACTCAAAGAGCTTGGATAGAAGTAAGTGGTAAAGCCATAGAGTCAAACGTTAGGCAATTAAGATCAAAATTAAAAAATAATTGCGAATTGATGGCAGTTGTGAAGGCCGATGGATATGGACATGATGCCAAAGTTGTATCTGAAAATGCGATTAAAGGTGGGGCTTCTCAATTAGGAGTAGCAACCTTAAAGGAGGGAATTAAACTTCGTTCTTTTGGAATTAAAGTTCCAATTCTTATACTTAGTAATCTTTATGCAAAAAAAGATTTATTAATATGTTTTAAAAATGATTTGATGCCAACTGTTAGTTCTATTAGGGAATGTTTGATTTGTAATAATATCGGAAAGAGTAATAATTTGAGATTTTCCTTACATTTAAAAGTTGATACTGGGATGTCAAGATTGGGATTTGAATGTAAACAGTTTGTACAACAATTTAATAATATTAAATCTCTTGAAAATATTGCTATTAAGGGAATATACAGCCATCTTGCATGCGCAGATGAAGAGAATGCATATAATCCCAATAGTAGTGCGCAATTACAAAGAGAAAGATTTCAAAAATTATTGAAACTTATAAATATTGATAATACAAAAAATATCAAGATTCATCTCGCAAATTCTGCTGGTATGATTCTTGGCAAAGATTTTCATTTTGATATGGTTCGCGTTGGGTTGTCCATGTATGGCTACTATCCTTTAGAAAGGATAAATGAAAAGTTGTTTCTTAAACCTGCTTTATTTTTGAAGGCTAAAGTTACTTTTATTCGAACAATTGAAAAAGGTATTGGAGTAAGTTATGGAAATAAATTTGTTTCTGATAGAAAAACAAAGTTAGCTGTCTTAAGTATTGGTTATGCTGATGGAATTATTAGAAATCTTTCTGGAAAAATAAATTTGATTCATAATAAAAAACTTTATCCTCAGGTAGGATCTATAACAATGGATCAAATGATGGTAGATATTACAAGTTCTGATGATATTGAAGTTGGTAGTACTATGCTGCTACTAGGATCTGATGGAGAACAATCAATCTCTCCGATTGATTGGGCAGATAAATGTAATAGTATTACTTGGGAAATTCTTTGCTCTTTTAAAAATAGATTGCCAAGAGTACAAATCGATTAGACATTTCGATTAAATAAAAAATTTTGAATGTTTGCCAAAAAATTGATAATGTATAAGAATTGGAGAGGTGGCTGAGTGGTTGAAAGCGGCTCCCTGCTAAGGAGTTACAGGAGGTAACTTTTGTCGAGGGTTCGAATCCCTCCCTCTCCGTCCTAATTGGTTGTCTGAGAAAGCTTGCGGTTTCCAAGAATATAGAAAATTAAGTAACAACAATGAAAATTGATAATTTTGGATGTCTGAGTTTGCCTCTCAATGTCATACATTATCAAAAAATGTTGTGAGGGATCTTGTGAGGCTAATATTTTTTAGCCTTTAATTTTTACAGTAAAGATAGTCCTTTTGAGTGAATTTGTTGTGAGGAGGATTAAATATAATCATTATTTTTAAAAATGATATCTATTATCGCAGCATTTCTATTTCTTTGAAAATATCTTGTGCAAGTCGATAATTGTAATTATTGACGGTATTTTTCATAAAGAAACATTCGATTACAGCAATAATTGAAGGTATAAATGTCCAACAAAATAATAAATAAAGCACTCCAGGAACTATTTCGCTTAACCAAAACTTATGGATACCAAATCCGCCAACAAATAAAGCTAAAAGCACTCCAGTTGAAACAGTTTTCTTTTGCCTTTCGTATTTGTAGTTAAATGTATTTTTTTCGTTTTCAGAAAGTTGTTTTTGCAGTTCGATTATACGAAAATCCATTTTTAGAATAATTTTAGTAATTTTAATTTTAGCTTTTTAATTTTTGCAATATATAACTTTATATAAACATTTAGTATTTGAAAAGAATCAAAAATTTTGTTGTGAGTAATGTTGTGAGCAAAACTCAAAGTCCTTATGTTTCTTCTGGCTGGCGTTGCCTATGGTTGCCTAGCGTTGCCAAATTATTTCTCGTCCGATTTCCTCCCTCTTCGTGATTATTTAAGAGCATGTAATATCTTGATGCACCACAAGCTAGTGACTTTGATTAATCAGCACAAATTACTTATTAAGAGTTAATCACAGAATTTCAAAGAAAAACAAGATTAAGGGGGAGGATATCTCATAATTAAGTTTTTAATGCTTCCATATTGTTTCACTTTTCCAACCTTCCTCTCCGTTTTGAATTTACTTAAGCTAATTTCAAAATAAAAATGACTACTTTAGTATATTGAATTTTCACACGTATTTTTCATACTTAATTTACATGAAACAGATTACTTTATCTTTATGACTGGCTTGCTTCTTGAGTGGGTTAAGGCTCTCGGCTTCCCCCGGCTTATTTTTATATTTACTCTTCTGGTTATTTTGGTTTGGTCCGGACCAAACTTGGCGATTCCTCACTCCAATTCCCTTGATTATCTTGTGCTAGATACCATTCGTCGTTGGGTGCCTGATTCCTTTGGACCTCCCTTAGTTTTCATTTATCAACTGAGCGGAACACAATTTACTGGTGTATTGGTAATTTCCTTATTGTTTTATTTTATATTGAGGCGCTTTTGGGCAGATTTTATATGTTTGTTTTTTGGTACTGCAGGCATTTTAGGAATCATCGATCGCATCTTGAAACCATGGTTTGATAGACCCCGTCCCGATAATTCTTCTCTGCTTCTTAGCGGCGCAAGTTTCCCAAGTGGCCATGCTGCTGGATCTATGGTTTTTTATTTCATGAGTTGTACCCTTTTGGTAACTCACTACCCGCGACTCCGCCTACCATTATTTGTGTTCTCTGGCCTATGGGTTTCTCTTGTGTGGTTGAGCACTCTATACTGCAGGGCTCATTGGCCAAGTGATATTCTTGCTGGCGCTTCAGTAGGTTTTGTATGGCTCAGCATGTGCCTTGCAGGTCTTAGGGTATGGGAAAAACATAAACATTTGCCCTCAATCCAACG
>CACGEL010000012.1 GCA_902572065.1 uncultured Prochlorococcus sp. | reverse complement strand
TATTTTATATTGGAATTTACAAGAAGGTGAAGCTATATGGGAACTTCCAAGACAGGAACAATTAAGCGAAATAAGAAGAGGATGTCAGCTATTTTATGGCATAACAGATGCAACTATGAGCAAAGATATTGCCTGTCAATTTAGTATTTTAGGTAGATTAATTGAAAGAGCTGATAAGACATCAAGAATCTTAGATGTAAAATATTATTTATTACTACCAAGTTTAGATGAGCTTGGAGGCGTACTTGATGAGTTGCAATGGATTGCTCTTTTACGTTCGGCGGGGGCTTATCAAATGTTCAGAAAAGCAGAACAAAACTCTATTAAACCAAACTCAGTGGCAAAATTTCTCTTACTAGATAAGAGTTTTCCAAGATCTGTTAGATATTGTTTGGATGGTATAAGTAATACACTTAAGATGATAGATAATAATCCAATTTCAGATAACCCCTCAAAAATTGAATGTATGAGAGGTTTACTAAAAGCAAAGTGGAGTTATATCAGAATTGAAGATATAATTAATAACGGTCTTCATGAGGCTATTGATTCATTACAAATTGATTTGAACAAACTGCATACTCTCATACAAGATAAATACTTTATAAATAAAGAATTTGATTAATGAAAATAAAATATATCCATAACCTTGAATATTCATATGAAGAATCAGTTCAATTAGGGGAACATAGATTATGTATAAAACCAAGATCTCACGGATTTCAAAGGTTAATAAATTTTGATTTACATATAACTCCAAAGCCTAAAATTCTTTATCCTTTACTTTCAGCAAGTGGTGAAGAGATTTATAGAATTACTTTTGAGGGTTATTCAAATAGCCTCTCTATAAAAGCAGTAAGCGAGGTTGAAACTCTCATACATCCAGACATTCTTGATGGCGTTAAAGAAAGAGACTTAACATTACCCTTCTGTAGAAGCATTATAAATAGAGACCTGCAGGGCGCCTTAGAAGGTTGGATGCCAAATGGTCAGCATGATCCTTCTGCTGTCGAATTAGCTCAAGAGGCCTTGGCAGGAATTAGCAATAATGCATTATCTTTCATATTTCAATTAATAGAAATTATTCAAGATCGAGTAAAGTACACAAAAAGGCATACGGGGTCAGCATGGCCTGCCAGCAGGACTCTTAGAGAAAGGGTTGGCTCATGCAGAGACTTAGCAATGCTAATGGTAGAGGCGTGCAGATCAGTAGGGATTCCAAGTAGATTTGTTAGCGGTTATAACTTTGAAGATCCTTTACCAAATGAATTTGATTTACATGCATGGGCTGAATTATATATCCCTGGAGCTGGATGGAGAGGTTTTGATCCAAGTGGTAAAGGACTAATAGACGAGAGATATTTAACATTAGTATCTTCTTCAAAATCCAACCTTACAGCTGTAATAGAAGGAAATTTCAGAGGTAGAACAAACCTAAAAAATAATTTATCTTGGGAAATAAAACCTTTAGAAATTAATAATCAATAAAGCCAAAAATTTCAAATTTTTATAAATGAAAAGAAAAAACGTTTAATTAATTGAGGTGTTTCTTATTTAGTGTTATCTGATACGCTATTTTGAAAATTTATCTGTTTTTATTTGTTTAATATTTCAAATAAATTGAACTCAACTTTAAAAATCGAACTTGTCAAGCCAAACAAATCTGAAATGTTTGAATTAAAAAGTTACGAAAAATTTCGTGATACCGAAGATGTTAGATTTTTCGATATTAGTATAAATAAATCAAATTTTAGAGACCTAGTAATTCATAAAGGGCCCGCTATAAGTCCTCCTAATGATAAAGAATTTGGTAATTGGCAATTCTATATTCATCACAAACAAGAGGACAATCTTTTGGCTATATCTGGAGGTAGAACATTTTATCTCATTAATTTTGGATGGGAATACCCTTTCTACAAAGTAAGATTAGAATCTTGTGGATTGATCTTAAAAATACCTAGAGGGACATTTCATAGATCCGTTTCTGATAAAAATGGTTCTATAGTTTTAAATCAGGCAATAAGAGATAAAGAAGGTAGTGTTGAATCTGAGTTCAAAGTTACCAATTGTAAAGATAATAAAAGACTCCAAGATTGCATAAAAAATCTTGAACCAAAATTTAAAATTTATAGTGTTAAATAACTTTAAAAACCATATTCAAATTTAAAAATTAATTTAAATAATTATCTTGTTAATATAAAATGCAATTAAATATATAGTAAAAACTTAATATGAAATCATTTAGCTTCTTAAAGTATTTTTTATGTATAGCTTTTTCTTTTTTGATTTTTTCAGCACCTGTTTTTGCGGGAGCAAATGTGGCTGTTAAAGGAGAGGGAGATGAAGTCCCCAGCTATGTAAGATCTAACATAACTGGTTTTGATTTTCATGGAGAAGATCTTCATCTATCTTCAATAGCTGGTGCTGTAGCAAGAGATGCTGACTTTAGTGAAGTTGACCTTCATGGAACAACATTAACTTTATCTGATTTAAAAGGTTCTAATCTAAATGGAATTGATCTGACAGATACTCTCGCTGATAGAGTTAATTTCCAAAAAACTGATTTAAGAAATTCAATTTTAGTGAATATGATTGCTTCTGGTAGTAGTTTTGCTGGAGCTCAAATAGAAGGAGCAGATTTTTCTTACGCAATTCTTGATAGTGAAGATCAGAGGAATCTCTGTAAAATTGCTGAGGGGGTTAATCCAACCACTGGAGTTTCAACTAGAGATAGTCTCGAATGTAATTAGTTTTAACTTATATATATTGTTTTTTACCTTTAACAAATTTGAAAAGTTTCTGATCTTGGTCTAAAAAAATAAATTCTCCATTTAATTTTGACTTTTTAAATTTTGAAAGTCTTGCTCTATGAATGTTAGATTTTCTATTTACACTGTCTTCGTTATCATAAAATCCAATATTTATATTAATATTTGGATCTAAGGATTTTTTTTCATCATCTCTAGAAAAAATTTTTTCAATATTTGATTCCTTACTAAGCATTTTTTTTCTAAACTTTATTAAGTTTTTATTCTTATACTTTTTAGAATTTATAGTTTTATTAATTAGTAAAATCAAAACTAAAGCAAATAAAATTAAAAGTATATTCATTTAATTTTAATTTTAAAATCAAATCCCAAGTTGCTTTTAGTCGTCAAAATTTCTTTTTTTAAAATTCCGTAGGTAAAAAGACCAGATAATGTCTTTAAAGATTCAAAAATTAGGACTGAGGCATACAAAAAGAAAATAATAACTGAATCAACAAGAGCAGTTCTTTTTTTATTTAATAAATTATTCATAAGTAAATTTGTCTAACTATATTTTATTACCATTTTCATATGGGCCAAAATGTTCGCTACAATTTCTTCCCATTATTTTAGCAATATTTAAGCTTTCTTCTATATCCCAGTTTGAAGTTAATCCATAAAGAATGCCAGCTGCAAAAGAATCTCCACATCCATATGAATCAACCTCCTTTTTTTTATTACCAATAGCTTTATATCTACCTCCTGGGAAAACTATCCCTCCATTTTTTCCTTCCGTCTTAATAACAAATCTCGGCTTTAATCTTAATTCATTTAAAGAAAAAACTTCTCCTGGATCAAGATTACTACCAATTAATCCATCTAAAAATATCCCAGATTCATTAATAATATCTAAACCTACTCTGGGAGTAGTACATAATATTTTTGCAACCCTTGATTTTTTAAATATTTCCTTATCTGCTGCTGTAATAAAAATTCCATCCATGTCGTTAAGAGTACTCCAATCTAAATTATCTTTATTCTTTGGAGCTATCCTATCTCCAATAATAGTAATAGATCTTTCACCTACAGAATCAATGATACTAAAACCTCTTCTTGTTGGTTCATCACGCCATGCGACATGTAATTTAATACCCATTCTTTCAAGAATATTAAAAGATTGATTTCCATAAAAATCATCTCCTAAAGCAGTAAAAAAATGAACTTCGCTATTTGTTAATTCTCGTAGTCTCTTTGCAATTACAGTTCCTCCTCCTGCAGGGCATTCTAGAAAATATTTTGAATGCGAGATTAAACCTGGTTTTGGTAGTTGATCAACTTTAAGGAAAGTTATCCATTCAATATGACCAATGACAGCAAACTTTAAATTTCCTTTTAAAAATTTATAATCTTGGAATGAATTATTTTCTTCAACAATCATATGTTTTTAAATACTATCATTAGGATAAATATAATTTGCATATGAATAACTTAAATATATTAAAAGATAATAAAAAATCACTTTCTTATATTTACCTTTTCTTATCTATCCTTGGGGCAATACTTCCTTTAATGGCTAATTTAGATTTTGCCATGAAATATGGAAATAGTTTTGACATTAAGAACTTTATTTCATTAGCAAATGCTAATCCTGCAGCTCAATCTATTTCTAGAGATTTATTGATTGGTGCAAGCGCAGTTTTTATATGGATAGTAAATGAATCTAAAAAATTGAATATAAAAAACATGTGGATTGTTTACTTTGGAACTTTTTTAATAGCATTTGCCTTCTCTACACCTTTTTTCTTATTTCTTAGAGAGAGAAGAATCATTGAATTAGAAAAAAGATAAACTTGGTCTTTTAAATAAATTTTTAGAATAATTTCTTTAAAATTATCGTAAAGATTGAAAAACAAAAAAAGGAAATAGATACCCAAATCATCGATGCATTCCCAAAAAGGTCTAAGACTCTCCCTGATATAAATGGTCCAAAGAAATATCCCATCGCAAAACATTGGGATAAAAGTGCAAGGGCATAACCTTTTTTATTTGAAGGGGCTATGCTGAAAACAATATCTGTTGATGCTGGAAGAAAGGAAGAGGTGCCTAAACTTATTAAAATTATTACTATAAATACAAAATAAAAAGTTCCAATATTCAAAAAACTTGAAATAAATAATAAAAGTGATGCTAAAGAAAAGTTTATTAAACTAAATTTCAGCCCAAACAATTTTCCTTTTTTTGATATCCATGAACCAATTGGCCATTGAAGGATTAACAATAAAATTAACTGAAAAGAAATAATTAAACTAATAAGCTGTTCATTTATGACTTCTCTATAAACCCCTCCCTTAACAAGATCAAGAGGTAATGTTACCTGAATTAAAGCCAGAGATGTAGTTATCAAGACTATAGATATAACTATTATAATTGAATTTTTGTTCCACCTTTCTTGATGGGATTTAATAAGTTCTGAAGCTTCTTTCTTAGAGTTTTCTAAAGTTTTTTTGATTGAAGTTTTATTCCTTAAAATCAAGAAAACAATTGCAAACATGCAAAGTATATCATTTACAAAAATTGATTTGAGATATAGAAAATTGTTCATAAAACCACCAATAAATACTCCTAAAAATATCCCCAAAGCTTCAGAACTCCTAACTAAGGCATAAGCTTTTCTAGTATCAATAGGATGACAAAAATATGGGACAACGAACTCGGCAGTAGGCCAATAAATACCAGCAGCTGCGCCAATTAAAACTTGTCCAAGGATGTAAAAGTAAATATCTTTTGAAATAATTAGAAGCAAACTTGCAGCTATACTTGTCAACGAAGAGATAATTAAAGGCTTATGAATTTTGGCTACTTTATTTAAGTAATTTCCTGTAAAAAATCTTGTTAAAGTACCTATAATTGCAGATGCAGTAAAACCTAGACCAATTTCAGTTGCTGAAAAACCAATATTATTGAAGATAAGGGATGTTAAATAAATGACACCCCCTGCTCCAAATGAAGCAAAAAATCTTATCTTAGTAATTAACCTTAAATGAAAGGGGAATTGACTCCACCAAAGTTTACTAATTAAAAATTTATTCGGGATAACCACAATTGAAATTCATTTTTGTAATTTTTTTAATTTTTTTTAACTTATATTCAGCTAATCAATCCAAGGCTGCTGAAAAGATAAATGTTTTATTCGAGGAGATGTTAATCCCTTTGACTATAGATCAGTTAACGAACTTTGAAGAATCTAGAAATAATTCTACAGAAGTAATTGATTGGTTTAAGCAAAATGGATATTTAAAAGTACTTGAGTTGTCAAAATTCCTAAAGTTCCCTATTTTTAAAGAAGTAAGTTTAAACAGAGAATTACTGAGAAGTTGGGTTGGTAGAAATATTCTTTCAGAATTAAGTAATACTATTTTGGTACCAAATGATAAAGATGGTATTGAAGTCTATAATACTATAGAAAATTTGTTGGAAGATAAAAAAGAAGTTACAACTTTAGACATACTAAAGGCTTTACCTTCAGAAGAAATATCTTTAGATGTAGATAATCTAATTTCGATAATTTCTTCATGGAAAAAAGAGCTTGCAATGCAACAAAATCTAATTCTTAAATTAAATTCACTAGAAAAAACTAATAATAACTTTTCAAATAGGGTAAATAAATATGATTCAGATATTATAAAAGTTAGTAAGAAAATTTATACTTCCCATCGAGTTGAGCCTTTAAAAGTTGAAATATGGAAAAATAACAATGACATCTCTGAAAATGATCTAATTATATTTATGCCAGGACTAGGAGGAGATATTAATAATTTCAGATGGCTCGGTATCGAATTAAGTAAGAGAGGTTGGCCTATATTATTTATAGACCATAAAGGAAGTAATTCTAAGGCTATTTTAGAGGCCCTAGAAGGCAAGAATAGCATTCCAAGTAGTGCAGAATTTTTCTCATATCGTATTAAAGATTTAGATGCAGTAATAAAAAAACATAACAATGGTGGATTTGGATTAGCAAATAATTCTTATATTTTAATGGGGCATTCCTTAGGTGCTTTAATAGCTCTTTTATATGAAGGTAATTTACCTAAAGAAAATTTCACTAATCGATGTAACTTAGCTTTAAAAGATTTTGCAGTAACAAATTTATCAAAACTACTTCAATGCCAACTAAAAGAAATCCCATTACCTGAAATAAATAATTTAAAGAAGGCAAATGGATTTATAGGATTAAATTCTTTCGGCAGCGTAATCTGGCCAAAAGAAAAAGATTCTGGAATTGAAATGCCAGTACTATTTATTGGAGGGACCTTTGATCTTATTACCCCTTTAATAAGCGAACAATTCAAAGTATTTCTTTCTACCACTTCTAATCCTTTAAATAGATTTTTAATTATTGAGGGGGCAACTCATTTCTCTCCAATAAGAATAAATAATGATAATTCAGAAAATATTGATATCTTTAAGATTAATGAATCTTTTGTTGGATCTAATCCTAACTTAGTTCAAAATTTATCATTAAAAGTTATAGTTGAATTCCTCGAAAATTTAAAAAATAATGAAAGCATTAGAATCATAAAAAATCAAAGAGAGAGTAATCTTGATTTTCATATTTTAGATAGAAAAACATTAAAACAAGTTATTAAAAATTAGTATTCAATTCTTGGGTCTAATAAAGCAATAAAGATATCTACAAAAAGATTCAACGAAACTATTAATAAAGAAGTAATAATTACTATTCCTTGAACCACCGTATAATCACGTTGAGAAATTGCTTCATGTAATCTTAAAGCTATACCAGGCCAGGAAAAAGTAACTTCAAAAAGAAGTGCTCCTCCTGCCAAAGAAGCTATTGTTAAACCAGAAATAGTAACAATAGGCAAAAGTGCATTAGGCAAAGCGTGATTTAAGATAATTTTTCTGCCTGTGATTCCTCTGCATAAAGATGCATTAACATAATCGCTTTTTATTGTTTTTTCTAAATTTAGCCTTAAAGATCTACTGAAAATTCCACTTAAAAGAAACCCGAGTGTTAAGGAGGGAAGTGCGAGATGGTATAAGCTATCTCTCAAATAGATAAGATTATTATCAAGAAGACTATCTAGAACTAAAAAGCCTGTTATTTGAGGTTGGCTGTGCATTATTGGAAATCTACCACCAATTGGAAAAATTCTAAAATTTACCGAGAATATTAATTGAGCTAACATTGCGCCCCAGAATGGCGGAATTGCATATGAAGAAATTCCAATTATTCTAACTATGTAGTCTCCCTTTTTCCCTTTATTTTTTAAACCTACAAAACCTAAAGGAAAGCCAATTAAGATTGCAAATAATATTGAGAAGATACCTAGTTCAAGACTTGCTGGCAATGACTTGAGGATAATATCAAGAACTGGTTCTTGAGTACTTAAAGATTCACCAAAATTTAAGTGCAAGATATTATTAATGTAAGATAAATATTGACTCAGAAGGGATTCACTTAATCCTAATTTATCTCGAAGAATTTCCCTTGAAGCTTCATTTGCACCAGATCCTAGAATTGCATCAACGGGATCTCCTGGAGCAACTCGCAACAAAATAAAAACCAATGTAGATATTATCCACAACATTAAAGGTACTAAAAAGATTTTTAATAAAGAGTATTTAAAAAGTTTATTTAGTTCTCTACTCATTGATAAATTCAAGATCACTCATTGAAATTATTCCTGCACCATTAAAAATAGGTTTTGACACTTCATTTTGAGACCAAGCTTTTTGAGAGGAAATCCATATCGGAATATAAGGTATTGATTCTGAAGCTATCAACTCAATCTCAATTAATTTAGCTAACCTTTGGCTCCCATAGATATTTTCGCTCTCAATAAATAAATCCTCTACTCTATTTGATCCCCAAAAACTACCGCTATAAACTGATTCTCCTTTTTTACAACTTTCACCATCTAACTCACTGCAACTTAGAAGAGGAGTTAGGTATGCCTCTGGATCAGAATAAGCACCTGTCCAATCAAGAATAACTGCTGTGTATATACCTAAATTGAGATTTTTATAAATTGTTGTGGACTCTACCCCATTTAGTTGAATATCAATACAATCATTCAAAATATTTTTTATATCTTCTTGCCAAGAAAGCGCAATAAGTTTATCGGCAGGTACATTAGATCGATAAGTAAGAGGAAAATCTAAAATATTACCATTACAAAATCCTTCTCTTTGTAGTAAAACTTTTGCTTCTATAGGATCATATTCTGGCCATAATTCCTTTTTATTTCTTTTTAAAATTGTAGGGACAAGTGATCTTGTTGGTTGTCTTAATCCATAACTCACTTTATTGCTAATTAAT
Source organism: uncultured Prochlorococcus sp. (assembly GCA_902572065.1). The sequence continues at coordinate 13,440 of CACGEL010000012.1, read as the reverse complement.
TCCCTATTAAGACTTTTAGCAATCGCCAACCTAACATTTCGATTATTTAATGGATAAGAATTAGTTCTAAGACTAATAAAACTTATTTCAGTTGCAGGACTATTTCCCTCTTTAATTTCTTTGTTTTTGCTTAGCGAATTTAAATTATTTCTTTGACTATCATCGATTGAGTTTGATAAAAGAACATCAATTTGTTTACTTTTTAAAGCCCCGAAAAGAGAAGAAGAATTGGAATATCCAATAAAACTAATTCCTTCATTATTAGGTTTATCACCCCAATAATTTAAATTTGGATCAATTATCTGAATTTCATTTGAAAATCTATTTAATATATACTTACCAGTACCAATAAATTTATCGTTTAAAAATTTATCAGAGTAGTCTTTATAAAAAGTCGGTGAAATGGGTGTCAAATTTACAGCTGTAAGTAAACCATTAACAGAACTAGAAGGCTTATTTAAATTAATGATTACCCTATATTCGTTTGGTGTTTCTATTGATTTAATTTTATTACCCAAAATATAATTCATTGTTCCAATTCTTTTAAATCTATCAAAAGAAAACTTTATCGCTTTTGAATTAAATTTAGTACCGTCATGAAAAAGAACATTCCTTCTTAGATTAATTATTATTTGAAGTTTATCCTTTGAAAAAACAGGCATCCCAGATGCTAATTCAGGAATTAATTCTCCATTGGAATTCAGTTCATATAAAGTATCTCCAAGAGCACTTAATAGTTGAATTGATTTCAGAGTATTTGCCCTGGCAGGATCTAAAGATTCTATTTTACCTGAACTTGCAACAATAATTCTTTTAGATTTATTACTAGAAACGCATGAATACTGAGTTAATGAAATTAAGAAAATTAATATAGATATTAAAAAATTATTATGCATTTTTTATTTTTTAGAAATTTTACTTTTCACTAACAATTTTAGAGCAAAATGTTTGTAATGTTATCTGATTAATTTCCAAAGAAAATGTTTTCTTTACTTCTAAAGCAAAAGGCCACTCTCTTATCCAACAAACTTTACTCTTTGGATTGATGCCTACGACCTGAAATGTTTTTTGACTGTTTTTAATTTTCACACAAGCCCCTTTATATAGATTTTTAGAACTTTCATTAGAATTAAATTTATAATTATTTTTACTTTCTATTGATTTCGAAAAATTCATTATTAAAGTATATTTCCTTTCTTCGGTTTAACAAGATAAGGAGAGATTTGCAAATATTTTTTTTAAATACAACTTAATTGGCTAGCAATTATTTCGACTTCAGAAAGAAGATTTATTTCCTCCTTTGATTTTTCAAATTTACCATTTGAAACTTCATGAGTGATCACAATAATTTCTGCTTTATTCTCACTTGCATCTAGTTGAACAATTGATTCTATTGAAACATCATTTTTGCCAAAAAGATCCCCAATCTTACCAATCACACCTGGAGTATCAAGACAAATAATTCTGAGATAATTCTTTTTTGATATTTGATTAAAATCAACAATATGGCATTCTCTCCAATAATTAGAAGCTAATAAAGGATCTATTGAAGATATATTTTTTGATAATGAAGCATTAAGAGTTAAGATATCTGATACAACAGAAGCTGCAGTTGGACCACTGCCTGCGCCTGGGCCATATAACATTATTTCCCCTAATGGCGAGGCCTCTATAAGAATGGCATTGTTTACTCCACCAACCGTTGCCAAAGGATGAGTTTTGGGGATTAGAGAGGGGGCTACCCAAATATTTAGGGATAGAGAGTTTTTGTTATTTATATGATTTCTTTCGGAGAAGGCTAAAAGTTTTATTTCAAAACCTAATTTATTTGCATATTCAATATCTTTAATATTTATTTTTTCAATACCCTCTGTACTAATTGAATCTCTATTAATTTCACCTCCAAATGCAAGTTCAGTAAGAATTGAAATCTTATCAGCCGCATCATGACCTTCAACATCAGCAGTAGGATCAAATTCTGCGAACCCTAGTTCTTGAGCTAATTTTAGTGTCTCCTTATAATCGGCTTTTTCATTTGTCATTTTGGTAAGAATAAAATTTGTTGTGCCATTTATTATCCCAACAATTTTATTTATTTGATTACTTTTAAGAGATCTTTTTAAAGGTTCAATTATTGGTATACCTCCACATACTGCTGCTTCTGTTAATACATAAACTCCATACTTAGCTGCCATAGCATAAATTTCACTACCATATCTTGCAATTACTGCTTTATTTGCAGTAACTACAGATTTTCGAGCCTTTAAAGATTTTATAATAATATCCTTAGCTATATCTGTACCACCCATCACCTCTACAATTACATCAACATTAGGATCGTCAATTAATTTATAAGGATCATTTATTAAAAGTTTATTTTCTAATTTAATATCCCTTTTTTTATTAATATTTTTAACCGCTATTCCTACAATTTCAATTTCATTTAAAATAGGATGAAAGTCATTTTTCGATTTTAAGATGTTATAAATACCTTTACCTACGGTTCCAAAACCTATTATCCCAATTTTACATTTTCGCATTTTTTACTTTTTATTATAAATTAAATTTTATAATATTATTAAGACAAAAAATCATTGGCCTGAGACTGCATTTTCAGAAGTATATTTAAAAACCCATTAGATCTTGATGGGGTTAAGCTTGATTTTAAGCCAGTTTCCTCTATAAATTTGTTATCTAAATTCACGACTTCTTTTGGTGTCAAATCGTTCATTCCACTGATAAGAAAGGCTAATAAACCCTTTGTTATAAGAGCATCAGAATAACCTTCCCAATAAAGTTTTCCTTCTTGAAAGCTTGCTTTAACAAAGACTTCAGAGACACATCCTTGAACTTTATTTTCTGGAATTAAAATAGTGTTATTTGGAACTTTCAACTTTTTACCTAGCCACAAAATATATTCATATTTTCTTTTAGGATCATCTGAATTTTTAAGCTTCTCTACTTGCTTAAACAAATTAATATATGTATCTTTGTTTTCCATTCTTAAACAACTTTTAAAAATTAAAAATCAATTACAGACTATACTAATATTTCTTTTTCAGTAATAAAGCCTGATAGAGGGATATCCCACTCCGCTCTAGTTAATGAATGATTACTTACGCAATCAGAAGTTAATACTCCAATGCAAGGAATAGCTCTCCAGTTTATATCTTCTCTTAATCTATCAAAATACCCCCCTCCATAACCTAATCTTGTTAAGTCTTTATCAACGGCAAGGCAAGGTGTGAAAATCATACTTATCTTTTATAACTTAATTTCAAAGAAGAATTAGGAGAAAGTATTCCCTCTGAATCTTTAGTTAACTGTGTACCATCCCACTCACAAAATAAAAGCTCTTTGTTTTTATGACATCTAGGTAATGCTAATGAATACGTATCATTAAGACTCCTTATATCAACCTCATTTTTAATAGGCCAATATATTCCTATATAATTAATCTGCTTGCCTTTTTTTAAAAGAGATTCAATATATATTTTCACATTCATTTCTACTTTTTTTCTATCAAAAGGAGAACTTTTGTCCATTAAATTCTTAAATTTTCTCCTCTCATAGTTCTTTTTTTCTGAGATATTCATGATTTCACATCTAAAATATTCCTTCTTCATTTATTTTTGTTAGAGCTATGGCTAGTGCATCTGCAGAGTCATCAGGTTTTGGTGCATAGTTCAAATTTAAGTTATACATAACTGCTTCAATAACTTCTTTCTTTGAGGCTTTGCCAGAGCCTGCAATAGTAAGCTTGACCTGAGAAGGTGCATATTCACTAACTTGGATTTTCTTGGAAGCTAATGCCATCATTATTACACCTCGAGCCTGAACGACGCTAATAGTAGTACTAGATTTATAAAAGAAAAACTTTTCTACTGCAGCTATATCTGGTTTCCAATGATCTATTAATGTATTGATATCTTGAAAAATCTCAAAAAGTCTATCCTCTTCTTTTTTATTTTTATTAGTTTCAATTACACCACAATCAAGAAATTTTTTCTTTTCATTTTGTATTTCAATTATTCCATATCCAACTCTTCCTAATCCTGGATCAATTCCAATAATCCTCACTTTATTACTCTTGTGTTGACAATTGAAATTTAGAAAGGTTATCTTTCTCATTTAAATCAAAGACTTTGCAGAATGCCTGAATTACCCTCTCTCCAGAATCAACTTGCTCCAAAGGATCTTTTCTTAATCGATGTCTTAAAGAACAAGTAATTACTCTAGCGATATCATCTTCTTGTACTTCGGTTCTCCCCTCAAAAGCAGCAATTGCTCTCGCAGATCGATTAGTAACAATATCTCCTCTTAACCCATCAACATCAAGTTCTCCACATATTGCGGATATATTTAATCTAAGATCATCATCCAATTGAACAGAATTTAATATCTCCTGAGCTTTAATAACTTTTTGCTGAAGCTCATCCTGCTGTTTCTCAACATTTATTGAAAATTCATCTGGATTATCATCAAAAGAAGTTCGCTGATCAACAACTTTAACCCTTAACTCTGCATCTCTAACTGTTTTAACCTCAACACTCATACCAAACCTATCTAATAATTGAGGCCTAAGTTCGCCCTCCTCTGGATTGCCAGAGCCAATAAGTACAAATCTTGCAGGATGCCTAACTGACACTCCTTCTCTTTCAACTGTATTCCATCCAGAAGCTGCTGAATCTAAAAGAACATCGACCAAATGGTCATCAAGTAAATTAACTTCGTCTACATATAACAATCCTCTATTAGCTTTAGCTAATAATCCTGGTTCAAAAGCTTTAATACCCTCGCTTAAAGCCTTTTCTATATCGATAGTCCCGCATAGTCTGTCTTCAGTTGCGCCCAATGGCAAATCAATCATTGGTACTTGTTTTTTATCTTTTTCTAAACTTTCTCCTTGAACAAGTCTCTCCAGGACTTCTTTACTTTGCAAATCAGGATCAATAAGGGAACTATTATAAGGATCGCCTTTAACTACATCTATTGCTGGCAACAAATCTGCGAGAGCTCTAATAGTTGTAGACTTACCTGTACCTCTATCACCCATAATCATTACTCCACCAATTCTTGGATCTATAACATTTAGTAAAAGAGCTAATTTCATTTCTTCTTGACCAATTACTGCAGTAAAAGGAAAAACTCTTCTTTTTTTTGTAGTATTCACAGTTTAGTTTTGCTTTATTTTTTTATGATCAATAGATGTTACTTCAGAAAATGTTTTTAGTAAATATCCAAATCAAATAGAGTAATTTGATTATACTTAGGCTTTATTGATATTTCTATTCATTTCTAATTTCAAATTATTTTGTAAGACTCAAATTTTTAACTAGTAAATATAAATATCCTAGTTAAGGATAAATTTAATCCTAATAATAAATTTAAAAAGACTTTAATAAAACTATAATAATCTATGACTGTTTTTTCTTAACTAAATAAATTTTATCTACCCTTTAGAATTATTTAAGAACCAGTTAATTTGGTGAACAATTCCCCTCAAAACATTTATCTCATGACTAGATGCCTTTGCTTTTAAAACAAATTTTTTAAACTTACTTATTTTTGAAAAAGAGGTATGTTCCAAAAGATAACCAGTCCTTATAAGCATTTCTTCTAAGTCTTTAAAAGATTCATGAATTTGTTTTGATGATGCAAGGTTAAAAGCTTTTATATCTTTCTTTTGATTGCTTGTTGAGCATTTGCTTAATTCATATAAAACGATTGCGACTGCATGCGAAAGGTTTAATGAAGGATAATTTTTAGAAGTATTAATATTTAAAATCTTATGAGCAAAAAGTAATTCACTATTAGTTAACCCTCTATCCTCTCTGCCAAATAAAATGGCTAAATTATTAATCTCTTTAAAAGATGAAATCCATTTAGATATCGCCTCAGGCGATTCACATTCAATATCTTTACTTAAATCAATTCTTCCACAAGTAGCAACTACCATATCACAATCAAATATTGCTTGTTCAATACTTTTGAAATTCTTACAATTATCTATATAACTTTGACCTTTTAGAGCCATCCTTTTTGCTTCTAAAGAAAAAACATCACAATTTGGGGAAACAATCCTTAATTCATTCACCTCAAAATTAGAACATAATCTAGCGATACTACCAACATTTATAGGCCCATTGGGTTCCACTAAAACAACTTTCAGATTAACAAAGTTTTTCTTCAAAATTTATTTTAAATTATGTAAATATGTTAATAAATTGGACATGTTTTGAGGATCAATTTCAAAACTTGGCATTGGGGGGGGTGAGACCCTGTGTAACTTGTTTTATAATTTCCGTATCACTCAAACGATGAGTTATTGAATGTAAGTCTGGTCCAACCAATCCTCTAGCAGTTATTCCATGACATCCAACACAATTCATTTTGAACAGAGTATCGCCTGCATTATAAGAGCCGCTTAATTCAAGAGTTTCAACAATATAAGTATTACTCTCCTCTTGATTAAAAAAAATTAAAGCACCCAATATTAATAAAATCAAAACTATCATAAAACTCTTTATCCAGAATTTCATTGTTAAAAATTTTTCTGCTGCAGATGGTGAAGATTTTGTCACAAAAAATTCTCGCTGTGTAACAATTGTGAATGAGAAATAAGAAAAATGCCAGAAAATGATTGAACCTCTTTTATGTGGAATAGTTTTAGGATTAGTTCCAATAACACTCCTTGGATTATTTGTAAGTGCATGGAATCAATATAGGAGAGGTTCAGGAATGCTAGATATGGATTAAAAAAGTCAATTTTGATTGACCATAGGTTCTTACATCATAAATTTGCCATAAAATATTTTTCTTAATATTCAATTCTAATGAATGCTCACAGATAACAATTGTACCTTTCCTAATAAAATTGCAATTAAATATTTGCTTTAAAACCAATTCATGATAAACAGCCCTATATGGAGGGTCTAAATATATAAAGTCAAATTTTATTTTATTTAAATTATTAGTAATAGATAATTTCCTTTCGTTATTGGGTTTTGTCCAAATCAATACATCATTGCAAATAACTTCAATATCATTTTTTCTAGTATCTATGTTTTGCAATGAGTATAAATTTTTTAAGCATATTTTTGAATTGTTTTTATTTTTTTCAACTGCAACTATCTTTTTTGCACCATGATTATATGCCTCACAGGATATTGCACCTGTTCCACTAAATAAATCTAGCCAATTAGAATTTTCTACTTTACTTTTCAAAATATTAAAAATAGCTTCTCTGACCATTAAAGTAGTTGGTCTAGTATCAATGTTATTTGGGCTATCAAGCCTTCTTCCTCCAATTAACCTCAAATTTGTTTTCATATATCACATAGAATTATTGAATATTTTTAAGCCATCTACGTAAAAGTTTTTCTCCTGTTTTTCCTGACTTTTCAGGATGAAACTGGCAAGCTATCAAATTATCTTGTTCTATTATTGCTGTTAATTTCTCAGAACCATAACTAACATTTGCAGCTATTACATTAGTATTTGAAGGTACAGCATGATAAGAATGAACAAAATATACCCAATTATTTAATTCATCATTTTTTAATAAGCTATTATTTCTTGTTGGCAAAAGTTCACACCATCCAACATGAGGAATTCTTTGATCAGATAATTGAGGGATTTTTTTTATTTTCCCCTTTACTATTCCAAGTCCATTAATTGAGCCTTCATCACTTGATTCAAAAAGCAATTGCAATCCAAGACAAATCCCTAAAAAGGATTTTCCACTTTTAATCCAATCTTCAATATCAACTATTAAACCTGTATTAATAAGATTATTGATTGCAGGATCAAAAGATCCAACTCCAGGAAGTATTAGTGCCTTACAATCTTTTGTTTGTTGATTATTTTTAATTAAAATTATTTCTTCTTCTAGACTTTCCAAGGCTTTTGTTACGGAATGAATATTACCCATCCCATAATCTATGAGTCCTATTTTAGACAATACTTTATTTTATAAGTGCTTAGACAAGGTACTTGAAAGAGTCGCTTTTGGAACCGCTCCAACAACAGTATCAACTTTTTGACCACCTTTAAATATCATTAAGGTTGGAATACTTCTGATTCCGTATTGACTTGCAACGTTTGGGTTCTCATCTGTATTTAACTTAAATACTTTAATTTTGCCCTCAAAGTCTTTAGATATCTCCTCAACAACTGGCGCTACCATCCTGCAAGGACCGCACCATGGTGCCCAAAAATCAACTAGGACTGGCAGATCACTTTGCAATACTTCTTTGTCAAATGAAGAATCAGTTACAGCGGGAGCAGATGACATAATTTAAATATTCCTTTAAAAAATTTAGCAGGGTATTCTTTTAAGTGATGATTTCATTACAGATAAACACATATAAGTAACAAAATATCTTAAAAAAGCCCGATAAATCGGGCGATTTAGTGTGTGAGGAGTATGGGGTTTCCCCCATATTTAAATAATAGCTCCTAATTAGTTATTTTTAGCATTTTATAAAGATAAGATTTGATATTATTTTCCCATTCCAAGCTGCTGAGCTTTTTGATAAACTTTCCCTTCTGTCAAAAGAGATGGCGCAATTACAATATCTACATTTTGCATTTCTTTAATGTTTTTAGCACCAAGAGTACTCATTGATGTCCTAATAGCTCCAAGTAAATTATGTGTCCCATCATCAAGTATTGCGGGTCCTTTTAATATTCTTTCTAAAGAACCTGTAGAACCTACTTCAATCCTTGTACCTCTAGGTAAAATAGGACTTGGTGTTGCCATGCCCCAATGAAATCCATTACCTGGGGCACTTGACGATTTAGCTATTGGAGAACCAATCATTACAGCATCAGCACCACAAGCAATACATTTACAAATATCTCCACCAGTAATGATTCCTCCATCACCAATTATTGGAACATAACGACCAGTTTCTTTGAAATAATCATCTCTAGCTAAACTACAATCAGATATTGCTGTTGCTTGTGGGACACCTATTCCTAAAACCCCTCTAGAAGTACAAGCAGCACCTGGACCAATTCCAACCATAAGCCCTGCCACTCCTGATTTCATGAGAAGTTCTGCGACTTCATAAGTCACACAATTACCTGCAACAACTGGGATTTCCAAAGCTTGACATAGATTTTTAATATTTAATGTCTCATTACCCTCAATACCTAAATGTTTAGTGGAAACAACTGTCCCTTGAAGAAAAAATAAATCTATATTCGATTTGATAAGTGTTTCTTTAAATTTAATAGCAGCCTGAGGTGTCCCACTTAATGCTGCTATACCACCTTTTTCTTTAACTTCGTTAATTCTTTGCAAGATTAGATATTCCTTTATGGGTTCTTTATATATTTTCTGCATTAAAGTTACAAATTCATTTTTTCCTACAGATGAGATTTTACTCAGTATTTCTTTTGGATTTTCATATCTAGTTTGTATACCTTCCATATTGAGAACTCCAATAGCGCCTAAATGAGAGAGCTCTACTGCTGTATTCACGTCAACGACACTATCCATTGCACTGGCTATAATTGGAATTTCTCTTTCAATATTTCCAATTGACCAGGAAGGATTAGTTAAATCATAATCCAAGGTTTTTGTTCCAGGCACTAATGCTATCTCATCAATGCCATAAGCTCTTCTAACTTTTTTGTTTAAACCAATTTCAATATTCACGGATTTTTTAATTATTCTGATTAAGTTAACAACTAAAGGTGTAATAAGCCAATAATTTTTGAAAAACAAAAGAGTTTTTTTATTATTTGTGTAAAAATGTGAGTATTTGAAAATTAATTATTAGCTTTATTTTATTCATTCTGACAATCAGGGATTATTATTAGATAAAGGGTTTTAATATGTCCGATATTGCTGATTCAGAGAATTCTGGTTTGAGTGAAAATAACGAGAGAATCATTCAGACTGATTTGAGAAATGAAATGTCACGATCGTACCTAGAGTACGCGATGAGTGTCATTGTTGGACGTGCTCTTCCAGATGCTAGAGATGGGCTAAAACCAGTTCACAGAAGGATTCTTTACGCAATGTATGAGCTTGGATTAACAAGCGGTAGGCCATACAGAAAATGTGCAAGGGTTGTAGGAGAAGTTTTGGGTAAATACCATCCTCACGGAGATACAGCTGTTTACGATGCATTAGTACGAATGGCACAGGATTTTTCTATGAGAATGCCACTAATAGATGGACATGGAAACTTCGGCTCAGTAGATAATGATCCTCCCGCAGCGATGAGATATACAGAGTCACGTCTTCAATCCCTAACAGATGAGAGTTTGCTTGAGGATATCGAATCTGAGACTGTTGATTTTTCGGATAATTTTGATGGATCACAACAAGAACCAACAGTTTTGCCAGCTAGAATACCTCAGCTTCTTTTAAATGGATCATCAGGTATTGCAGTAGGAATGGCAACTAATATACCTCCTCATAATTTAGGAGAATTAATTAGTGGTCTTAAATCAATAATTAGAAATCCTTTAATGGAAGACAAAGAACTTTTTGAATTAATTAAAGGACCAGATTTTCCAACAGGCGGACAGATTCTAGGTAGAGATGGAATTAAAGAGACTTTCAAGTCTGGCCGAGGTTCCATAACAATGAGAGGTGTTGCAGATATTGAACAAATTAAGTCTCCTGGAAGGGCAGAAAAAGATGCTGTAATAATCACTGAGCTTCCCTTTCAAACTAATAAAGCAGCTTTAATAGAAAGAATTGCAGATCTTGTAAATGATAAAAAATTAGAGGGTATTTCTGATATTAGAGATGAAAGTGACAGGGATGGTATGAGAATTGTAATTGAGCTAAAAAGGGATTCCTATCCTCAAGTTGTTTTAAATAATTTATTTAAGTTAACACCTCTACAAAATAACTTTAGTGCAAATATTCTAGCACTTGTCAATGGAGAACCTACAACTCTTTCTCTAAGAAAAATGTTGGAAGTATTTCTAGATTTTAGAATTGAAACAATTAAAAGAAGAACAACTTTCTTACTAAAAAAAGCAGAAGAAAGAGATCACATTATCAAAGGACTTCTTTTGGCACTAGAGGCCATGGACAATATCATTAATTTAATAAGATCAGCAAAAGATACAAATTCTGCGAGAGAACAATTACAAAAAGATCATGAATTATCTGTTATCCAAGCAGATGCCATTTTACAAATGCAATTAAGAAGATTAACCGCTCTAGAGGCAGATAAAATCAAATCAGAGCATGATGAACTTACAAGAAAAATTACAGACTATAAAAATATATTGCAAAATAAAGATCGTATAAATGAAATAATTCTTGAAGAGCTTTCTAAAATAGATGAAAGATTTTCATCTCCAAGGAAAACTGAGATTCTTAATTTAGGTGGAGGTCTAGATGATATTGACCTTATAGCTAACGAGAGATCGGTTGTTTTACTAACTTCAGCTGGATATTTAAAAAGAATGCCAGTTAGTGAATTTGAATCAACAAGTAGAGGGTCAAGAGGTAAAGCCGGAACGAAAACACAAGAGGATGATGAAGTTAAATTATTTATAAGCTGTAATGATCATGATACTCTTTTACTTTTCAGTGACAGAGGAGTAGCTTATGCACTTCCAGCATATAGAGTCCCTATGAGTAGCAGAACAGCTAAAGGAACACCTTCTGTTCAACTACTTCCAATACCAAGAGAAGAACAAATCACTTCTATTGTTTCAGTGGAGTCATTCGACAAAGAGCGTTATTTATTAATGCTTACTAAAGCTGGATTTATAAAAAGAACTTCATTATCAGCTTTTTCAAAAATACGTTCAAATGGTTTGATAGCAATTAACCTTGAGGAAGGAGACTCCTTGACCTGGGTTAGATTATCAACGGAAGGGGATAGTGTATTAATTGGATCGAGCAAAGGAATGACTATTCATTTCAGATTAGATATTAATGAACTGAGGCCTCTTGGTAGAACAGCTAGAGGTGTTAAGTCTATGAACTTAAAAGATGGAGATAAACTTGTATCTATGGATGTTTTAACTTCTGATCTGGTAGATCAACTAGCAAATCTTGATAATGAAAATGATGAAAATGATGAAAATGATGAAGATATAGAAACTAATTCTTCAAAAGGACCTTGGGTACTAGTAGCTAGTGCTTTTGGTCTAGGGAAAAGAGTACCCGTAACCAAATTTAGACTGCAAAAAAGAGCGGGGATGGGTTTAAGAGCAATAAAATTCAGAATCAAAGATGATTCACTTGTAGGACTTAAGGTACTTGGAGCAGGTGAAGAATTGATTTTTGTTACCGAGAGGGGAGTTATCGTTAGAACTAATGCCGATAAAATTTCGCAGCAATCAAGAGCAGCTACAGGAGTAAAATTACAAAGGCTGGATGATGGTGATCATTTATCTGAAGTTGTATTAGTTCCACATGAGCAAAACGATGATTCAGATCAATTAATTTCTAAAGAAGAAGAGCCTTAACAAAGTAGGAGATTAAAAAGATCTAATGGAAATACTTGATATTTTAATTTTAGGTTCTGGACCTGCAGCATTATGCTTAGCTTCGGAATTAGCTAAACAAAATCTTAATATAAAGGGAATATCAACAAAATCACCTTATGAAAAGTGGGAGAATACTTATGGGATTTGGGCATCTGAATTAGAAGAATTAGGTTTAGCTTCTTTGCTATCTCATAGATGGTCAAAAACTTTGAGCTACTTTGGAGATGGATTAAATAAGAAAGGTAATAAACCAACAAAACATTTTTATGATTATGGGTTAATAAATCAGGAAGCTTTTCAGAATGAACTATTGAAATCATGCAAAGGTATTCAATGGTTGAATGAAACTGCAAAATTAATTAAATCAGAAAACAAATTTTCTGAAGTAATTTGTTTTTCAGGTTTAAAACTTAAGGCAAGATTAGTAATTGATGCAAGTGGACACAATAGTAAATTTATTAAAAGGCCACTTCAAGAAGAAGTAGCCCAGCAAGCTGCTTATGGCATAGTAGGTAAATTTTCTTCTCCTCCTGTAAAGAAAGATCAATTTGTTTTAATGGACTTTCGTTCTGACCATTTAAATGATGAAGAGTTGTTATCTTCCCCCTCTTTTCTTTATGCAATGGATCTTGGTAGTGAAACTTATTTTGTTGAAGAGACATCACTAGCTAGCTTTCCTGCTTTATCTCAGGATCATTTAAAAAAAAGACTGTTAAGTAGATTAAATAATAAAGGTATAAAAGTAGAAGAGATTATCCATGAAGAAAATTGCTTATTTCCTATGAATTTGCCTCTGCCATATAAAAATCAATCAGTTCTTGGTTTTGGAGGATCAGCAAGTATGGTTCATCCTGCATCTGGATATATGATTGGATCTCTACTAAGAAGAGCTCCACTTCTTGCTGAAAAATTAGCAAACTTTTTGAAAGAACCAAACTATAGTTCAATAGAGTTAGCTACTAG
>CACGEL010000011.1 GCA_902572065.1 uncultured Prochlorococcus sp. | reverse complement strand
CAAAGAGGCATATCAAAAGGAACTCAAGAACAAAGGTGTGGGTTCACAAATAGGAAAGTCATTGTTAAATAAAATAAATGATTAGACCATTGGGTTTTAAAAATGCCAATTCAGTTTAATTGCAATGGAAGAGGATAAACTCTTAGTGACTGGGCATTGCTCAGCTGCATTAATAAGAAAATCTCTTTTAGATTTTGAACAATCAGTTGGTAAAAATATATCGATAATTAGTTCTTTTATTTTCCTATTTGTGTTTTCAGTCATCATCTTTTTTATTTTTAAATTCATATTTTTTATTTCCCAGCCTTTATTTCTAGCTTTAATTGCCATTATTGTAAGCAAGCATGTCCCCAATGAGGTAGCAAGAAGGTCAGTTGGAGAAAAGTTTTCTCCCTTCCCATAATGATCTAATGGAGCATCGGTTAGTAATTCTTCTCCAGAGGAGAGGTGAATAGAATTACATTTCAAATCACCGATGTAAAAGCAAGATATTTCAGTCATTACCAGTTTTAACCTAAAAACTCTGACTTGTTGTATTAATGAATACCTATATTAATTCTTTTGAGTTCAAAAGTATTTTATTGGGAAGTGGTCAAATTTTGCTTTGTTTGTACTAACAAACTACGGAGAACTAAGTAAAAGAAATTGAAACCTATTTGCCGCAATAGAGCCTTTAACTGCTTTGGGAGCCGTAGGTAAAGCGAGAGCAGCTAATAGTGGTATTAGAAACCTTTTCATTCCCTATCTAATCTTTTCTATATATTATTCAAACCTCTCCAGATAGAAACTTTTTATTAAGCATTAAATAATTTCCGAAAGGGGTGAATGGGGGTTGAACTCTGGTATAGAGAGTATAAAGAACGCTGCAGACATCTATTTCATAAATCGACTGTCAATCAAAATTATCTTACATACCCATTGCTCTTTTTAGCTTTGCAGCTTCATCTAAACCTTCCATAATTGTAAACGTAGAATTTTCAGTGGCTTTTTTTCTTAGCTTTGAAAGCTCTTTATATTCTTCAGATTCATAAGCGTCAACTGCTACCCTCATTGATGGAAATTCACAAATAATGGCTAGGTTCGCATCTTCCGTTCTTTCTTTTCCTTGTGGCTCTTTATCTTTAGCAAATACTTCTCCACCAACTTCTTTTAGCCATGGAATAACTTTTCTTACATATTCATCAAATAATTCCTGATTAACTATTCTTGCCGTAGAAAGCCAGTAACCTTTAGCTCCTCTTTTATCCATTTATTTATATAGGTATTTTAATTAGATTACATCATCTTGTATTTATCGAATTTAGTTTTTAACTTTGCTGCTTTATGCAGTAAACCTACTGTTTCCTTTCTACCAGTCAGGATAATTAAAATCTTCACCTATTGGCTCTTCGTAAAATTCTCCAGCTTTTATTCCAAGTCTATAGTTTTCAATTGCTTTAATGTATGTGGGAACGGAAGGAATTAGATCACTAACATAAGAAGGAAAATCTTTATCCATCTAATCTATCTGCATAATCTCTTAAAATTTCAGCCATCTTCTGAGGTGGTATTTCTTCTTGATATTCTCTACATAAATCAAAAAATTTATCTAGAAAATCTTTTGTTGCAGAGGACATAAAAAAAGGAGCTAATTGCTCCTAATCTTAGACTAATGTCAATAGTTAAAAGTTTGAGTAAAGTTTGAGTAAAGTTTGAGTAACTTTTGCTGATTCCTATATATCCCAAGTATAGCTAGTCGGGGGTGCTTTCATTAGTCAAAACTTTTCTTCTTTAATATCAAGGGATCTGGGCGAATTTTTAAAGCTTGGAGGCGTGTTATTCAAACTTTTTTGGGTATAAATTTATTATCCATCCCAGTACCTATTTAGGAAAGTGATGAGTGGTATAAGGGGTTTTTGATTCCTCGCTTTATGGATAAAAGGGTTTAAAAATCTGCATTAAAAAAGTGCTTGCCAGTATCCCTATCGGCAAACACTCATGACAATTTTAGTTGAAAATCTAAACGAACACTTCTGTTGCTGTCGTGATACTTAAAACTACAGAAATAAAGAAAATGTAAGGAACTGCCTTGAAAGGAACATATCCTTGGCGTTTAGAAATAAAGTTCATTTATACGAAACCAGGAATAATTTGACCTGTTGTTAAGTAAGCACCAATAGCAGCTATGAAGCCAATCATGGCAAATCTGCCGTTGAGCTTTTCTGCTACAACTTTTTCTTTTTCAACTGTTTTAGTTGCGAGAACTTTAACTTTTTTGGAGTTCATAAGAAAAACGGAATTGTATGTAAATAATTATAACATTTATATTACTTTATGTAAAGAGATAATGCTTATTGTCTTAGATATTAAATAAAATAAAAACAATTATGTAACAGTTATGAGTCAAAGTATATCTATATCCTTTATGTAGCTGATGTTATATTGATTAATTAATTTTTTAAAATTATCTACTCTTTTTTGTCCGTTCTTTAATGGTCTTGAGAAGTCAAGTACAGCTGCACAACATAATTGCCAACACGATGTTTCATCTAGGTCTAATTTCTCGCAAATATTTTTTGGTGCTTTAAAAACTGTATTTATTTCTTCAATATGTTGAGTGGTTTCCCATAACTCTCCTTCAAGAAAGTCAAGCTCAATATTTGATAATAATTCTGTGGCTACGTAATCTTTGATTAGATCGGTTAATTCCACAATATTTATTAAAGCAAAAGAAGTTAAATCATCTCTTAGTATTTATATAGCAAGATAAAACAAAAGGAGCTAATTGCTCCTCATCTTAGATCGAATGTAAATTAATTTCCCCCCAATATCAACTTAATATAAGTAATCATCAAATTAAATTTATGCTTAAATATTTCAGTTCTCATTAACTTACAAATGTACTATTCAGAAACTAAAGTGATAATGGGTGGTCTAGCCCATGTTCCAATATTAATCTTCATAGTAAATTTAATTAAAGGTAAGTTTGAATCTATAGCAGCAAAAGTAGTTGAAGTAAAAGCAGAAGAGTTAAACTCAAGTGAAGTTAAAGAAGAGGAAGTAAAAGCGGAAGAGTTAAATGCAAGTGAAGTTAAAGAAGAAGCAGAATAACGGTAAGAAAAAGTTAAAAAAAGAAGTTTTTATTTCTCAAGTATAGATACACTGTCAATTATTAAAAATACCTTCTATTAGGTTTTGTCTTTAGTGTTATCTTCTGTATATCTTCCAAACTTTTTCCTTTTTTAATTTCTGGTTTTACTTGTTTTTCAGTAGGTAGTACAGTTCCGCTAGTCACCAATTACCTAGTTAAATAATCATTTTGTAGTATTTGTACTTTTTATTAGAAATCATATTGCTACCAATAAGGAATGACTTATTATGCCGCGCCAAATTATATAAATTACGATGAATGGTTTGATGAAAATATCGACCCATTAGATTTAGTTAATTATTTAAATGAGACTGAATTTACTGAATCAGTTCATGAGAAATTCTATAAACTCTCATCAAGGAATTTAATTATTGGCTCATCAAATAATTTCTAGTTAATATCCAGAACTATTAATACTTTATTTATTTAGAAAAAGAACAGAAATGATGAGCACTCTGATCGTCTACATCCGCCATTAAATCATATTCTTTTAAATTTTCTGTAGTCCTTTTATAGTCAATATCATTTACTAAATTAGCTAAATATTTTTCTAAAGAATTAATTTTAATTTCTATCTTCATTAATAATCTTTAGTTTATTTATAGCTATTAATTATCGTATTAACTTTATTATCAAGTGTTTTCCAAGTGAAGAACCACAAGATTCAATAATAAAAACTATAAAAACAAATTACAAATTAAATAATTAAAAGATTTTTTGGAGTGAGGGACTTGCATTTAAAGAAAATAAAGGGAATATAAAGAAAATGATAATTTCAATGGAATCAATTAAAACCCCAAAAAGAATTATTAAGAAACAGCTTAAAAATGTTAATAAAGCAATTATTGAAATTGCAGAAATGAAATTTGCAAATATTGAAGAAAAAGAAGAAAAATTAGATGCACTTGTTTTTTTAAAGAATCAAATATTGAGGAAGGCGGAGTAGCAAGCGTTTCATTTAATCTTTCTTTTTATCTTTCTTTTTTTTAGTTCCTTCTATATGTGGAACAAGTAAGTCTAGTAAACACGTTTTAAATATTTCTATTGGTTTCTTAATTATTTTATCTAATAAAGTAAATAATCCCACTAACAAATGTGCTTCCTACAAGTAGCAAGACCATAAGAAGTGCAAATAGCTTAGGCAAACTTCCGATCATGATACCCAACTTTAGAAACAATATCCCCAGAAACAGGATCAGTAACTCCAAGCTCAGGAGACAATTCTTCCATAAATCCTCTAACGTCATTAAGATGAGAAATCATTTTAGGTCTTTGAGCTGCTATCGCATCTGAACTTTCCCAGATACCAACAAAGCAGTAATCATAATCTCCAGTTTTAGCAATATATCTTTGTGTCATTCCTTCGAAATTTGTTTTATCAATTACTTCAAAATACTTTTCTACACAATCTTGTTTTAGTTTAAATCTAACGACATTCATGAAATTTGGAGAGCTCATAAAAAAAGAGGGTTTTATCCCTCTAGTTTAGATCGACTGTCAATCAATATCTATTTAAGCTTTTAAGCTTCTCTTGTATAAAAATATTTTATTTAGCCAGAACAAGAGAAGGCACCTGCAAGAAAATTTTTAAAAATTGGTGATTTAACTAATGCATATAAGAAGAAGGTTGATGAAGCAAGAGTAAGGGCTATTTTGGACGCCCTGTTAACTTTTAGGTTTGAAACTTTAGTAAATGCTGAATTCATTTTTTTTAATTTATTTTATAGAGTTATTTTAGCTTCATTCATAAAATATTCAGCATCAAAATTTACTTGAGATAAATCTTATTGAAGTTATAAATATCTATTTACCAATCTTTACGTATTCAAGTGTGTACATATATTTTTCACCATCATCATTACTATCATCGTCGTCATCGCTAAAAGATGAGATTAAAACGTACACTCCAGTAAGTCCTAAAATCATTGAAAGATAGAGAATTGGGTCGGTCATATTTATTCCTTGTTTAAAGAGTATGGTACATTTCTGGAGCTTCTGCGGCAGTCTTATGAAAACCATTCAATTACTTTAGAAAGTCTTAATTATTAACTAAGTATTAATACGTGCCTAATCCCAACCTCGTCTTTTACTTAACCCATACAAAGTTAATATCACAAATCTAATAAATCTAATCAATAATCTTTTCTACTTTAACGTCATTCTTATTAGTTTTAATAAAGAATTTTTTATTGTAAAAAGTGTTGACGAGGTATGGATGGAATTTATCTGATGTTTAAGATCCATTGCTATAACTATTGACTCATTCTTCATTAGCTAGTAGTCAGCCTCATTCATATCAATGCTTTAGGGACAAATTATAAAGTGTGAACGGTGTGTGAAGAGAATATTAAAAACGTTGAATTCTCGTTTGATGATCCATCAAATTATCTATTTAGGAAAGAGTTGTTTGATCTAGAGGTTATCAGAATACTTGCTTTATATATCTTAGTATTTAAATCCTTTTTTATTAAAAAAAAGGGGCTAAAAATAGCCCCTCTTGGTGAAACTCTTCCAAAGAAACACCGTTTTTATCTTACATGTAATTAAGAGTAATTTTTAAGGAATTTTCAAACATTTAAAATAATTGTCACTTGCAATATCCATATTTAAAGCCCATTCTGCATCGGATTTTCCAACACCTTTTTTAACCTCTTTTTGAAATTTAACTGTACATCTTTCTTCTATATTTTCTGGAGAATTATGATTCCTGAGAAAAATAAAAACTAAATAGGACAAAGATGAAATAGCGCCTATAAATAAAGTAATTCTAATGAAATTCTTTTCCATCTTTATTCTAGATAAACTATTTATAGCTGTTTAGAATTTCTAATTCAACTCTGTATAATCTCATGCTTTCTTTTCTCACTTTATTGCCTGACCGTTATAAGCTTGTGATAATTCTTTTCTAAGGTATAAGTGGTTTAAAGACTCGTCCCTTGCTAGGCATTGAGCGTAGCAGTTTTAGGGTTAACCCCGCCCTCCTGAACTCGAGTTTAAAAACCTTTTTTATTAATGAAGATTTCTTCTAAGACATATAGCTTGCTCCTTAATGTAGCTTTTGTGCTTTTTGTCTTTTTCATTTAAAAGACTATTAATCAAAGATGCAAATGGTTTTGGTGTTGCCTTTTTTAGAGCCTAACTAAATATCGGTTAGTTCCTTAGCCCTCTCTTTCACTTATTTTCCTTCTTAATTTTGTAAAAAATAAATATTCCAGCTCCCAGTAAAAACATATCTAAAGCAATATGCCAAGGGGGAAATATTTGTTTAAGAAGTTCCATTTTAATAATCAAGCCAAATATTTTTTCATTTATTTGTCTTTAATTAATCCGTAAATACATAAAATAGGATTAGCTACTAAAACAATCCAAAAAGGAGGAGGAGGACCACCATCAACAATTGTTCCAGCATTAAAAGTATTGAATAAAGCTACTGCTAACAAACAACCCATTAAAGATAGTTCACCTAATAAAACTTTTCTCAAAGATTTTTTATCTTTTATAGAGCTGCAAATAATCAATAAAAAACCTATCCCTAAATTACAAGCGGCTACAACATCCGCAGTCCCCCTAACAAGAAGTAATGTTTCACTTGATGTATTAGCTGTAATAGTCTCTATCGAAAAAATTAGCAAGGCAATAATTAATGATCCCAGTAGTATATGGAGCGCTCCAGTAGTTTTTAAAATATTTTTTAACTTCATAGTAAATAAGGAGCTAATTGCTTCTCATTTTAGATCGACTGTCAATCAATTAAAAGTTTGGATAAAGTTTGGATAGAAAATCATAATTACTTGAGATCCTAGTTTTTGATAAACGAATGTACTTTATCATTAGCCAGTAGGATATATCATTAATAGTTTAGGAGTTGGGCGATTTTTTAGCTTCGAATAGGCTTTATTCAAACTTTTTGGGCATAAATATATTATTCATTAAAGTCTTGTAGGAAAGTGGCAGGAGGTCTTGAGTTGATCGGAATTTTTTTCAGATTGACATAATTGCTCAAATATCTATTTAGTTAATATTAAATTGAAATCTTCCAAATGTTTGAACTTTAATGTAACAGAACTGTTTATATTAAGTAAGATTTACAGGAATAATGACAAAAGTGTTTACATAAGTTAATATTTATGATATATTTCTTTACATAATTTATTTTTTAAAGTCATGACTCCTGAAGCAGAAAGGTTTAACGGATGGGCAGCAATGCTCGGATTTGTAGCAGCTGTCGGTTCATACGTAACAACTGGTCAAATCATTCCAGGTTGGTTCTAATGACAAATTCTTCATACATAACAACTGAATCTGGTGGAAGACAAAATATGTTTCCTTCGGAAACTCGTCCATACATAGACGAGTCTTTTTCATACAAGGGTTACCCTCAAAATGCTGAAAAAGTTAATGGTAGATGGGCAATGGTTGGTTTCTTGGCATTACTAATTTCATACTTAATAACTGGTCAAATTATTCCAGGTATTTTTTAAAATGCTTTTACTTTCTGTACCTTTTTACGATTTCCCATCTTCTCCCATCCTAATAATTGGTGCGTTAGGTATTGTGGTGGCATTGGTTGTTTTTTTTCTTGCTTATCAAAAATACTTTAATTCCCCTTTTAACAAAGAACTTCAAATAAAGAAAAAAGCTCTATTGAGAGAGAAAAAAGAAATTAATCAAAAATTGGAGAAAATAGAACAGGATTTAAAAAATCTATAGATAAAACAATAAATATTGACTTTTTTTAATCTCTTTCTTTAAATATCTTTTATTACCAGTAGTAATTATAGCTAAAGGGAAAACCAACTAACTATTAAAAAAATGAGTTTAGGAGTTCTCTCTATCAAAGTTCATAATTAGGTAAATAAGCTTTTCAATTTTTTCTTATTTAATACCTAAATATCTCTCACAGTAATAATTAGCTAATTCTCGATTATTATAATTTTTTATTTCTTTTAAATTAAGCTTCTTCATTGCTTCATCACCTGTAATCTGATAGCTTGAATTTAGTTTTGCACAGGTATCTTTTATTTTTGCTTCCTTATCAAAAGGGGTTCTTAGATAAAAAGTAAAAAGGGAGAGGAACAAACCAAAAGTTACTAATCTTCTATGATTCTTCCACCATTGGTAAAATTTACTTTCCATAAAAAAAAGAGGGTTTTGCCCCTCTAGTTTAGATCGAATGTCAATCATAAACAATTAATTTAAAGTTAAAAGTTATCCTTCGGCGGGGATTAGAATTGGAACGTCTTTAGCACCTATTGCTGCAAACCAAATAATTGCTTTATCACCTTTAGAGTTACCCATTGTATGTTTTGGAGTCTTTGGTCCAACTATAAAAGAATCACCTTCTGTATAGGTAATATCTTCCATCCCTTCTCTTTTGACAATAATTGTACCTTGCTCAACATTGCCTAGTAAAGGGATTGGATGAGAGTGAAGAGGCACAATACCTCCTTTAGCTAATTCGACTCTTTGCAATCTTATTTCAGCTTCTCCTCTTGGATATTTAAGAGCATCACCATCCATAGTTTCAGAACCTACGAAAACTTCTTGTATATCAATTGGAGATTCTGCAGCTATTGAAATGTTTGGGTTGATGAGCATCAATGCAAAAGCAAATGCTATGAAAAAATTCTTTAACATGAATTTGAATTCCTTAAAATATTTAGAATAATCTTATTTAATTTTTAAATATTTGTCAGTACCAGATTTAACTTTTTAGTAAGGGAAGAGATGTTTGATTAGTCTTTTTTATCAGGTTAGTGCTTTGATTTCTCGTTCTATCGGATTAAACCCAACTCTCTTAATTTGATCATTTTCCCAAACCCAATAAACAGGTGGAGTTTTTCTTGCCTTTATTAAACTTATTTGGTCTAATTTTTGTGGGATAAATTCTTTAGCTGGATCAACAAAATTTATCTCTAGTGGGTTGATTTAAGACAATACTACCTTCTTTTCCTGAGATTGATCTGTGATAAGTTCCAATAGGAATTTCTAATGCCCCCATATATCTATTTAAATAAATCACATGATGTGGTTCATCCCATGCAGGATTTATTAGAACAAATGTTCTTTCCCCAGTAATAAGTTGTGATCAATTTGATGATTGTGAACGTAATATTGTTCATCTTTAAAATCATCTGGAGGAGATATAGCCTCTTCAGAGTGAATTACCACATCGCAACCATTAGATGCCTCCAAGCCTGCATCAAAGAATGTCACTTTTGGAGTCTCTCTAAAAATTGTTGTTGGGAAGAATCTTAATTTCATTGTTCAACCTCTCAATTAATAAATTTTTGAATAATTTTAGAATTTATAAGATATGAAAAACAATTAATGAATAGTCAGTTGCAACAAACTAAACAATCTTCTTTAGTTGGATAATCTAGACATTCTCTTTTAAAAGTTTCTTCTAAAACTTCTACTTTGTTGACATAATCAAGATCTCGCAGCTCTTTGTTTGGAACTGTGAATTGAGTTTGTAGTTTCATTTATACCTCCTATATCTTTACCTATATTGTCTTACTATTACCTGGTAATTTATAGGGTGGTTTGAGGAACTATTAGGTACGGTAAGAAGCATATATTTTGAACCGTTAAAAAATTACTAACCTATTTTTAGTAAGTGATTGTCATGAGGAAATTGCTTTGATAATACTGAAGCCAACCATAAATTATTATCTTATTAGGATTGTTTGTGATCCGTCTTTATTATCTGTCACTGATACCTTTTTATCTGGAAATGATTCAGACAATAATCTTTTCAAATTGGAATTTTCATCAGATATTAGAGTTTTTCCTTCTTTTGCCTTGGCTTTTTTGATAGCTATTCTTTCTTCTTCAGCCTTAGCTTTTCCTATAGCTATATTTTCTTTTTCAGCATTAGCTTTTCCTATAGCTATATTTTCTTTTTCAGCATTATCATTCTCTAAAGCTATTTTTTCTTGTTCTTTAATAATCTCTACTGAAAACTCTTCCCGATTAATAATTTGTTTTCCAATTAAATCCTTCTTTTGATATTTAAGTATTAAATTTACCAATTCTTTCTTATTTTTTCGACTATATAAACGTACTGATAGATTTTTGGCTACAAGACGTAGTTCTCTAAAGGTTAATTTGAGTAATTGATCTTTTTTGCTTTCTGCGTATTCTATATGATTTAGAATCATTATTTTTAAAAACCTCTTTATGAAAATAGTATTAAAGTTATTGAATATAAAAAGAACTAATTACTTATTCAGCTAAAAAATCTCTATCAGCTTTTGGTTATACTTATATAACCCTTTTATTGAGGATTATTCTTCATTCCTTTGAGTTATTGAAACCTATAAACCACTGTTTTTTTAGTTGCAATTCGATGCCAAATAATTCTCGCTAATAGAATAGTAAAAAGTGAGTTTTGTATGGTGTAAAGCTAATAAAAAGAGATTGACTCCCGCCTTTAGGAAACAATCTCTTCTCTTAGTAGTTAGTTATGTTAAGGCTAAATTAACAACGCGCCTAAATCGTTGATCCTTGTTATTAATTTAGTTGGCTGCTTAAACCAATCTAAATGACCTTCTCTGGTGGACTATCGATCATTTCTAATCCCTCCATTTGATTATGTAAAAATTAGTACGAATTACTTTTTTTGTATATCCGTAATTATGCTGATTTATTTAAAGCTGATTTATTTAAAACTAAGTATGTACAGAACCTCTCATATTTTTTGGTGCAATTAATTATGGTTAATGCTTAATATTTTTTTTAGGTATTCATACGCTTGATTTTTATATATCAAACGTACTAGATAAAACTTAAATCAAAGGAGGTTAATCAAATGACCAACTTAGGATTAGAACTACTTATGTTGACTGTCTTACTTATTTATTTTGGAGTTTTTATGACTCAAAGTATTTATAAAAAATATGAAAAAGCCTATCTGCGCAAAACCATTTTTTGCAGCAAATCAGAAAGTGATCCTTATTGCGTAGCTGAATAGGGTTTAAAACATTGTAAAAATAGGAGGTTAACCATGTCTTATTCAAATCTTTATAAATTTAAGATGCAAAATGCAATTCATTTTTTTCTAGATATTTTCAAAGCTAACAAGTCAAACTCAAGAACTTTAACTGATGATCAAATGGAATGCATGCAATTTGGGATCTGTTCTCTTTTGCCAAAAACATTAAAAGAAATTCCTTATTTTCATTTCTAAATAGGATAAGAAAATTAAATTAAAACACCATTATAAAGATTAGTTTTATTACTGCTGCTCTTGCATTTTTATTTGTTCAAATTCTTTTTTAGAACCCATTCCTATTTTGAATTCTAGATATCTTGTCCTATAATATTTATTAATTGAAATAGCTACTCCCTCTAAATTGTGGGCACAAATATTGACCCATAAAATTTTAGTTTGATCTTCTATATAGAATTTTCAACTCTTAGGTGAAGTCATTAAAAATCGTGAATGAAATTAATATGATTTTTGTAAACAATCATTATAAATTAAGGTCCATGATTTATTAGCCAGTAGCTAGGCTATATTTCTACCATGAGATATCTGTTGAAATATAGGGCTCGAATAAAGTTGGAATAACTTTCTTTAATATAAAATTATTATCAATCAAATTATCTACTTAGTAATAAGTAAGGGTGTCATGAGATAATCGATCTTGCCTATAATTTATCTATCCCATTTCAAAAATTCTGTCAAAATTTAAGCGGCTCTTCTAAAAGGGTTCATATTCTTAAGAAATTTATTATTCTGTTTGTCTGTCATTTTCCTATATTTTTTATTTATCTCTGAGATATATTTTCTGGCTTTTTTATCATTCTCAATTTTGTGATTACGAATACGTAAAGCTTTTAACTCTTCTATTGACATAAGTATATTTTTTTCATTTGAATTGAAATGATCTAAGGTCATCAGTTCAAGAAATTAAATATTATATATTTTTCAAGGTAACAATCTCATAGTTGTTTGCAATAGAGATAATTAACTATTTTAAAGTCAATAAGGTATTAAATTTACCTGAAATTTGGATTTAAGTATTAAATCCTTGTCATTAATAACTTTTAAAAATTTAAGGAAAAGGTTTGATTGAATTAGATGGAATTTCTACTGGGACCAATGATTCGCCGTAGTGTGACATGGCCGATCTCATTATTAACCAGTAAAAGAAGTTAACTAAAGTTTTTTCCATGAGGTTTTAGTAACTAATTTAGATAACCTTATTAGTTTTGTAATAGCAAGATACAAAACTCTAATATTAAACAATCAAAACATTTGTATTAATATGAATAGAACTACTAATAAGTTCCTTCTAGAAGCGGAGTAAATCCTCATGGAGTTTAAAGACTTTAGCCCACTCATTAACTATAGCTAAGTAAAATTTGAGTAGTAATTCAGGACTGTGATAATACTTCAAAGATCCTCTCAAAAATATTTTTATCTTGCTCTCTATAGATCAGTGGATTCTTTTTGATCCTCAATCGGTACAATTTTGTACCTCTAACCTCACACATAAAACTAGTAATTTATTAACTAAATGGATTAGATCATAAGTAAAGATAAAAGGTAAGTACAATGAAATTAAAATCAACATTAAGTATTCAAGATAAGAACCTAAGAGATATTGATCTTGCAAAGGAATATTCCACTCTTAAAGATTTATTCAAAGAGCAAGAAGTTTTAACAGACTAAGCTGATTACTGGCATAAGGAATGCGATGATAATTCATCTAACCCACATTGCTTAGTCTATGACTAATAGAGTTTAATCCCTTTTCATATCTTTCTTTTTTTTCTTCTTCTTATCTTTCTTTTTCTTCTTCACTTTTTCATAAACCTCATCTGCTTTTTCTTCAATATTATCAAGCTTATTTGAGAGTTCTTTAATAGATTTTGCTTTCTCTTCTTTAACTACAGTTTCTTTTACCTCAATAACTTTAACTGGTTCTTCTTTAACTACAGTTTTTTTTATCTCTTCCGTTTTAACTCCAAACTTACCTTTAATGAAATTAGCTAAAAAAATAAGAACAGGAACGTGGGCCAGACCACCTATTACTATTCTTGTTTCTGAATAAGCCATTTATAAGTTAATAAGATTTAAGTATTTAAGCATGATTACTGTTTTTTTATTATTTAGATTTGTTACTAGAGCCAAGTGATATCAATAGATTCAGTATATTTGCTCATTGATAATAGTTAATTCATAGAGTTATATTCATAATCGAAATTTGCAATAGGTTTACTATTTGATGATTAGATTTTTAAAATACTTAAAAAGAAGAATTGATATTTATAGAGTGGAGACTCAATTGAAATTCATTTTAGAAAATTAAGAATGGGATTTCCTCATTGCCCCATCTGTGTCGCTCTATCATTTCTATCCCTTTGTATAGGGGTTACTCGGAGTTATATGTTCTTTTTTCTTTTTAGTGAGTTTACAAGAGGAGAGTACAAATGGAATTTGAAGATTATTTACACTTAAAATTTGACAACTAAGCATAAATACTATAAAAATAAAGTGTAGCTAATGCTACTAAATCGTCCGATCTGCTATTAGAAGACCGCAGTACGACTCAAGCCATAGGACGGGGACTTGAGCAAGCCCAGGAGCTGAAGATGGTAAAAATGTATTTTAATGGTAAGTCATTTGTATATTGCAAGAGGCAAGAAGAGAAGATAATAAAGCTTACTTATAGAGGATCTAGTTATTTAAGATAAAATATCTTATATTTACATAGATATTTAAAAAGCAATGATATAAGAAGTACTCTCAAATTTAATAATTCTTATTTTCCTAATCTACAAGAATATAAATTTATTAGATTATTAAAAAAGAAATATTATATATGACGACTTTTGGAGAAGAGAAAGAGGAAATCAATCAACTTTGAGTAAATCTAAATAATTGCTCGATGAAATTTAGTCGTCTTTATAAATTTGCACATCAATTTTCCTTCTTTTGATTTAGAGATTTCTTTTCTAATTCATTAGATATATTTCTTCTGAATATCTATGTTGTTGTTATGGCGTTATGGTTAGAAAGGAAATCAAACTTAAAAAAACTAAATAAGATTTTTTTTCATCAAATTCTTTTTAGAAAAGGATGAGTCTTTAAGGGAACTATTTCTAATCTAGTATTTATTGATACTTTATAAGAAAACCTTATCATAGCTATAGTTTATGTCTATTTTTAATAATATTTATTCGTATATTTTGTTACGAGAAACTAATTTTAAAATAATTAATTTGTAGTTATATCTTACTAAGAATATGCAACCTATTTCTGAAGAACTTTATAAAAAAATAGTAGAGAGTTCTAAAAAATGAGTAAGCTACTAATTGCTTTATTAGCATTAGATATTGGTGTAAGCCTTTCTAAGGTTTATATTTTTATCTAACCATCACAAAAATCATTTTAAGAAAATAATAAATTACTCCTTTTAAGGTTTAAAAAGTTTCAATGAGGCTCGAATGGAATGGTTTACAACAATTAAGAATCCTTTTATGGCGGTGAAAATGTATCTATTCTATACACTTTACATTAGCCAGTATTTAGGTTCAGCCATATCAAATGAATAAGAGACAATTGAAATCAATTAACCAGAAATCTTATATTTTCAGAAAAGATCAGATAAGAACACAGAATTGTTGGATGAATTAATTAATAAAATTGAAGATATAAAGAACAAAATAACTGAACCTGCTTAATTTTAAAATTATTTTTAGGTAAAAAAAAAGACCCTTGCGAGCCTAGGTGATGGGGATTCCTATCATGGCAAATTAAACAGAAACAAACAACCCCACCTAAAGTAAGAAATATTACAGTCAAACACCATATGTAGTGCTATTATTTTATAAAGGCTGGGTGATGGGGATGATCTAGCTTTTAAATTGGGCGTAATTAACGCCCTTCTTTTATGGATGTAACTTTCCAATAACTTTTTGTTCTTGTTTTTTATTTCTTCACCATCATAAGTACGACATATATTCTGATTAAGTGATTAGAAAAAAAGTGCTTTTTCTAAAAGCTTTGAATATAGGAGGAAGTATCAAGCTTTTCATTAATCTACTTTAGAACTTAATAGAGATTTTATTTTATTCTTTAATTCCTTAAGTGGCTTTTCAATAAACTTATTTTTTTTTTCAGAACTGAAATATAATTCACCACGCGTTAATAGATAGAACAATTCCTAAATAAACAAAACCATAAATCATTAATACTTTAATTAAGTCTATTCTAATTTTACTTTTTTCTCTATACATGAGCTATGCATTTTTTTTCTAACTGTAGATTCATCCATATCAAATTTATTGAACGATTCATAAAAAAGGGTTACTCATGTGCAATTTATAGTAAAATGATCCATAGATGGATCTTTATATTCAGATTAAATTATATAGGTTAATATTATAGCTATACAAAGAGGAATAAATTAGAAATGACACAAGCAAAACTAGAAGAATTACTTAAGATTGATAACGAATCATATAACCTTTTACGAGTCCTACATATGTTCATGAAGTTGGATAATTCTCAGCAAGTTCCATTGCAGTCAATGGCAGTGTTTTGGTATGTGGCTACCTATCAGAATTGTAGTAAAAAGGATATTGAAGATCACTTCAAAATGAGTAAAGCTAGCGCCTCAAGGATGACCGATTATTTAAGCAGGTATCACAGACTTGGTAAGGCAGGGTTAGGATTGATTTCTAAAGAACAAGATCCAAATGATAAAAGAAGAACAATTTTGAAACTTACTAGGAAAGGGAAGGATTTAATAGAAAAGTCTTTTAGTACACTTTATGAGGACGTAAAAGATTTCCATGAAATTAATTTTGAAGAATGAATTCTTGCAATTCTATTAAATTTGAGAGATATTGGGAAACTTTAAAAATTTAGACTTAAATTGAAAATGTTTAAAAATTTACTGCTTACTTCTTTTTTACTTTTAAATATAATTAGCATTATCTACCCTTCACAAAAAGAAAATACAAAACTTCTTGATTACTGTTACTCTCTTGAAAAGATACTTTCTAGGAATTCAATTCAAAAGCGGAGAAATGCATCTCAGAATGTTAAGACAATTTCAAAAGATATTCTAAAATTTGGGGTTAGTAAAACTAGAGGGAGTTTAATAAACAATATGATTGATCAATATAAAATTTCTAATAATTCTCAAATCCTAAGAATTGTTCCTAATAAGGTTTATTGTTACTTGGGATATTGGATTGAGAATACAAATCCTGGAACATTTGAATCAATTCTTTTAGCGAAAAGTAAAAAAACAATTAATGAATTTAAAGATTTGAAAGATGAAGTAGATGGAATATTAAATGATATTAATTCGGAATATAAAGTTATAAAAAAAGAATTTAATAATCTTTTTTAATATTTATTTTTAGCCTAATTAAATTTTTCAAAAGGAAGATTATAGAGATTAAATAAAAGTTCAGAATATATTAATAAGCAACAAAACCTCTAAATTAATTATCTTTTTGATTAGCAAACCTATATTCTTGATATTAAATAAATAGAGATTTAAATATTAATGCCTATAGAAATATTCCTAATGAATATTTAAGTAGCTGTTATGTATTTTATTGTAAGAATAGAAATTAAACATAGAAAAGACAGATAAAAATGAAATTTAATTTTCAAAATATCTACTTTTTAATCAACATGGAAGTCTCTTTTTTGGTATTCGATATTTAAATCGTCAAATGATTAAATGATGCAGATTATACACCTTCAAGAGAACTATAAAAAGAAATTCACAGACTAATAGAAAACATCTTTAATATAAAAAGAAAATTTATTTTTAACTATGAATCTTTACGTATTTTGGATATTATTTCTTGGCTTATGGGCAATAGTACCCCTTATGATTTTCAAAGGTAGAACAGACGAAAGCATAAAGGTTAAAACAGTAACAGAAGTTAAAACCAAGAAAAAAGGCTGGTTTAAGTGAATATTTTGTATTGCATAACTTTATATTCATCATTTTTATAAAACAAATTAAATTTTGTAAATACCCAAAACTTTTTTAATTTAATCTGATAACCAACTTGTTATTTTGGTAGTGCTATAAATATGACCTCCAGCTTCAATTTTCTTTATTGTCTCTGGATCAGAAAATATATGTTTAGCTACTCCTTCTTCTGCTTGATGAATGACAATAACTTCTTGGGGATCTGCTAAACCTTTTCCTCTATAAAGAGGCGATAGACCGACACTTTTATGAAATTCATCAATATTTTTACTATCGAATATTTTAGACCACTCTTCAAATGTGTTTGAAATCTTAAAGGTGAAAACGCTAGTTTCAATAGCCATAAAAAAATAAGTTACTATATATTTGATATTCTATGTTGAATGTACATAAATTTAAAGTATTTTGATTACATGGATATTTAAGTTATTTTTAATATTAATAGGCGCAATTCTATAAAATTATTATCTTGAGAAATTTCAAATTACATTCCCAGATGGATACAATTTTTAGAAAAATACCTCTTATAGATAGGTGGATAATATCGAAATTATTACCAATATTATTTTTCGCAATTTCTGCATTTACTATCGTATCTCTTTCAGTAGGGGTAATGTTTGATCTCATAAGAAAAATTGTTGAGTATGGATTACCAATTTTTATAGCTTTAAAAATCTTTTTTTTAAGCCTACCTGGATTTTTAGTTATTGCATTTCCTATGTCAGTTTTACTTTCATGTTTATTAACTTATGGTACTCTTTCCTCAAATTCAGAAATATTGGCTCTAAAAAGTTTAGGAATTAATAATTATCGTATAGTTTTACCTTCTTTGCTGCTAGCAGTTTTTATGACATTTCTTACATTTACTTTTAGTGATAATTTGGTACCGATTTCAAATCGTGTGGCTTCTGATTTATTGCGGAATAGTATGGGGAATTCCATGAGAACAGAGAAAGGAAGATACAATATTTCATTTTCGAAATATGGATCAATTTTAGATAGTAATACTAATAAACCTATTGATGAAGCCTCTCATTTAACTCATATTTTTTATGCACGCAGATTCTTAAATAAGATTATGTATGATGTTACAGTTGTTGATTTTTCAAAAAAAGGTACAAAAATATTAATAACTGCTAACAAGGGCTCATTTGATGATGAATTGAGTAGTTGGAAATTTAATAATGGAAAGATAATGGCTACTGAGGATGAGGGGTCAGTCTCAACTATTTTATTTGAAAAATATATTTATCCATTAGATAATGGTCCATCTAAATTAGCTGAAATTCCTCGAGATGCCGACAATATGACATTATCTGAAGCTAGAAAAGCTCAGGTAATGTATGAGATGTCGGGAAATACAAAAGAATCTAGAAAGATGAAAGTAAGAATTCAAGAAAAGATGACATTACCTATGTCTTGTATAGTTTTTTCTTTAATAGGAAGTACTTTGGGAATAAAACAAAATATCAGATCTTCAAAAAGTCAAGGCTTTGGTATAAGTATAATACTTATTTTCTTATATTATTTAACTTGTTTTGTGTTTAGTTCGATGGGTATTATTGGCATACTTACTCCATTTCTTTCTGCTTGGACCCCTGTATTTATTTTTTTAGGTTTTGGCAACTTCTTATTATGGCGATCTAATAGAATTTAGTTAAGTAGTAATATTAATAAAATAATATTTTCCTTAAAATTTTTATTTATATAAAGAAATAGTTTAAATATTTTCTTAATTTAATGATTAAGAGAAATTATGAAAAATTTCTTCTTGAAAAAATTCACAAAATAAATTTGTCTATTGAAATTAATTTAGATATTTGTTTTATTAAAAAAAACGAAGTTATGCCTTCCAAAACATTGGTAAGAAATTGTAATTGTATTCATTGCAAACAAAAATTAGAACAAATTAACCGTTCAAGAGTTTATTGGGATAAGGTAATTATTAATAAATTAAATGAGTAAATTTTTTAGAATAATAGAGTCCATATAAGATATGGATTTAATCTATATCAAAAATACCAAAACAATTACAGCTATATTAAGTATTAAGCTTAGACTCTTGGAGTTCAAATTCATTATTATCTCGCTTTTTTATTATTGCGATAAATCTTGTTCTCTCTATTAAAAAGCCACAAAATAGCAATAATACAAAAAGGGATAAGAATGAAATCTAGGGACATATTAAATTTAATCTGTACCCCTTTTTAGCAAAATTATTTTACTTTGACATGTAAATTTCTAATCAATAAATGTTGAAGTATTAAATCTTATTCGATTACTTTTTCTTATCTGATAATCAACTTCCTATAAAGATTTTATTTTTGTAATTAAAAAAAGCTTGCTTGTATCCCTACTAGCAAGCTCTCATGAAGATTAAGTTAAATTCAGAATAACTGAGCTTAACCAGCTAAGCACTTCCTAAATGCCCTGTTCTTATAATAGTAAGTAGAATTACTTATTGTGAGTATAAATGCTTATACTCGCTAAGGAGTGTTATTGCATTTCATGTTTTCGAGCAAGTTTTAGAACCAAAAAACCAATAAGGGACATACTCTGATGGCGCTCAACCTCTGTAAATTTACTTGATTAACAAAAGTGATACATAATTGTCAAGTAATATGACAGCAGTTGTATTTTGAGATGATATTCTTTACATTACTTAATAGTTATGTTACATTTGTAAACAATTACACAACTAGCAATGGCTAATTCAGAGGTTACAACAGAATCAGGCGGAAGACAAAATATGTTCCCTGCGGAAACTCGTCCATATATTGACGAATCTTTTTCATATGAAGGTTACCCTCAAAATGCAGAGAAAGTTAACGGTCGTTGGGCGATGATTGGTTTTGCAGCATTGCTAGGTGCATATGCAACAACAGGACAAATCATTCCAGGTATTTTTTAATGACTCCACTTTCAGGATTCTTGATTTTTCTTGTATCCATAACTGCCCTGCTTATTGCATATTTAACAAAACAGTTTCAAGAAGAAAATATAATTTATTTAAATAATAATCAAATCAAAAACACAAATAAAATATCAAAAAAATATGAGAAAGAAAAAGTTTTTGCTGAAACACTTAATGGAAGATTCGCAATGATAGGTTTGATGGCTTTAGTAGGTGCTTATTTAACGACAGGCCAAATTATTCCTGGTTTCGTTTAGGAATTTAACTTTTTAATAAGAGTCATTATTTTTTCTGCTATAAATCTTTTATTCATTCCTAATTTGATTCCCTAGAAGAGTTAATTTCACTCTAACTATAAGGAAAAATACATCCTGGCACTAATTAATCCAACATCTATTAATGAGTGATAATTCATTAGTTCTAAGTTAGGTTAGAAAAAAAGAAATACCAAATAAAGGCTATTGCATTAAGTCCAAATATTATTCCTAAGAAAATATATGCAAATTTTTTACCTATAAAAGCTGTTTCAGGTTCAAGTTTTACTCTCATTTTGCACCCTAAATTTATTGATAAATCTAGCACCTTTTACAATATAACTTTCTTCTTTTGATTAATATTTACCCGAATTTTAAAATCTATAATTTACAGAACTAATATGGACTTAATTTGTATCAAAAATTAATTACTAAACTCCTTATTGGTTAATTGATTAATAACTCTATCTAACCATTCGGTATTAGTTTCAACTTTCTTTGCCTTGGAATTTTTTTTTCTTCGAGTCATAAATATTCCTTAAATATAATTTTAATTTAGGACGGATCTATTAAAAATCAATCCGCAAAATTTACAATTTTACGTAAAAAATAGTAAATTTTAGTCGCAATAGAAAAGACATTCTTTTTTAGAGGGATGCTTTTCGCATTCTTTTTCCCAAAAATCTTTAATAGGTGAATTTGATGTTAAGTCAGCTCTTAATTCAGGGGTTTTTACTGGAAGAATGTTGTAAGTGTCATTTAATGCCATGATTAATACCTTTTTTAATAATAAAAATAAGGAATCTCTTCTAATTTATTATTTTCAGAAGTGCAAATGCAAAATTTCGTGCATTCAATTTGATTATCATTTATTATTCTTGATTTCTTTCTAGGTAACAAAAGAATTAACTAGAGAAGTTATTGGTTTTTTGAGTATGTATTTATAAGGGTTTCCATAAGACATCATGGAAACAACCTTATTTTAATACTGTTGTTTGTAACCTTTTTTAGTTTGAGTAAGTCTAGCTACAAGATAAGTCAATAAAATTAGCCAGAATACAATCTCCAATCCGAGGTTTGCCATTTGATTTCCCTCCAATTATTTGATTCAATTTTAATATGCTTTTTATTATTTCGATAGAGTTTTTATACTGATTAAAAGCATATTTTATTTTTATAATAGTTAGATTAATATATTTTTTTAACCTAGTTATATCTGGATGCATCAAGTGGAAATAGGGAATGGAATTTCCATTATTGCAAAGGTTTTGTACCAATTTGTACTTATTAAAGAGAAAATTAAACGAGCTAAAAGGCTTTCAGAAGCTCAGCGCTTAGTAATCAAAAATGGAGATTTTATTAAGTATAAATCTTAAGCTTTTGAAAAAAGACCGAAATAAGCCGAACAAGATTTACAGAAAAATAAATCTAAAAAAAATTTCTTTTTTAAATTTTTAGGGGTTAATATACTTTTTTATATCTCGTCTTCATCTTCACCAAAAGTATCGTATCTTATATCCCAAATAAGAACTACTGCAGTAGATAAAATTAGTAAGCCAAAAACTACTTGAGGAGGGGGATAAATCATTTTATCGATCAATCATGTATCCAAAAAAACTTAAAACGTTAAGAAGCTTAAAAATAATAAAAATCGGAATTATTTTATGAGCTTTTAAGCAAAAATGTAAACATTTATTGAGCGTATTATTGTTTCTATGATTGTTTAGGAAAATACTAACTAATTATTTTGAATAATACAAAATGGTACTTAATTTCAAATTGATTTACTTAATTGTTTAATTCAGAAAACCTAATGGGGTTAAGAGGTAAAGGAATTAATTAAGATAATTTAGAAAAAAAAACCAGATTGTTAATTACAATCTGGTTTATAAAAATGTATTTGGAGATAATTAGATAAATCCAGGAATAATTTGACCTGTTGTTAAATATGCTCCAGTTAATGCAATGAAACCCATCATTGCGAATCTACCGTTTAGCTTTTCTGCAACAATTTTTTCTTTCTCTACTATTCTTGTTTCGTTGTTCTTCATTAGAACCAACCAGGAATAATTTGACCAGTTGTTACGTAAGCGCCAACAGCTGCTACGAAACCTAGCATAGCTGCCCAACCATTAAAACGTTCTGCTTCAGGTGTCATTTTTAAAAAAAGTAATTTAATATTAATAAATATAACATGCATATTTATTTTTGTAAAGAAATAGCTGAAAATATTCAAAATTAGCTTTAAAGAGATACAGTTTTGGTACATTTATGCTCCATAATTTAATTGCCCGTGCTGTTTCTAGCAGTATCTGGAAGACTATTAAATTTTTTCTTCTTCTCAATGGTTGACCTCTTGTGACTGAGGGGTTATAAATAATAGTACAAATGTATTATTAAGTAGATGGACAAAAAGATAACATCAACGCCTTCCTCATTTGAGATATCTCACAAGCCTCAAGAAGAATGGGAATATATTGAAGATCCAACTTATTCTAGATCGATAGGTAGTCATGTCTGTATGACTTGTTCAAAATTTGATTACTCAAGCCAAGTAAGTTGTGGTTCAGTTCTTTGTTGCAACTGGCATCAAAAACTTATTTTTCACGGACAACACTTAACTCATTCATGCGAGCTTTATCAAAGAAAAGCAAACTTTGGTATCTATAAAAAACTTAATCAAACATTAAAAGCCGCATGAAAAATTTAAATTCAATTAAAAAGAAAATTGTTAAAGAAGATTTAAAAGATTCAGTTACTGATCCATCAAAATTATTAGCAGAATTTTTTAATGGTGTAGTTGTTCAAATTCATGAAGAATATAGATATGAATCATAAAGAATTAGTTGATCAAGTTTCCTCAAAAATCTGTAAGCAAAGTGGAAAGTTAGAGAGTCGCAATTCATGGCTTGCAATTAGAAATTATCTAGAACAATTGGATGATCTTCAACTCAAATCAATGCTTAAGGAGAAATAATTTTTTTATGAATTAACTCTAAAAATAGTTTGAATTGATTTCATCTCCCTTTGGGATGAAGTTATATCTTTTTTATTTTCAATAAAAATAAGTAATTAATAAATTTAATTTGTATTATCTATATAAGTTTTTTTCTATTTAAGATAGTTAAAAAATGCGTTTCATTAGGATCTCACATTATCAATATATAATATCTGAATAATCTCTAAGAATCTCTGCCATTTTATATGGTGTAATTTCTTCATCATATTCTCTACAAAAATTCAGAAAATCTATCTGAGAATTCTTTTGTTGAATATGTCATAAGAAGGAGCTGATTGTTCCTCAGTTTATATCAAAAAATTAATCATAAACTATTTTAAAAGCTTAGATTTCTCATCAAATTTAGTTTGAAGTTTTGCTGCTTTATGTAATAAACCTACTGCTTCTTTTCTTCCAGTTGCTATTGAAGCTTGATGCAATAAATCTGCATACTTTTTGTTTAATTTCTTCATTTGATTTTTTTATTAATGCAGGCTTGATAAGTGGTATAAGTTTTTATGTTTAATCTAAAAAAAGATTAAGATTACTTATTTGT
>CACGEL010000010.1 GCA_902572065.1 uncultured Prochlorococcus sp. | reverse complement strand
AGTTTCTAATGAGCGAAAAAAATTAGTTAATTTAGAGTTAGAAATAAGCGAGAAAGTTATTGGCCAGCAAAATGCTGTTGAAGCTGTTTCTTCTGCAATAAGAAGAGCAAGAGTTGGAATGAAAAATCCAAAAAGACCAATTGGATCATTCTTATTTATGGGTCCTACAGGAGTAGGTAAAACTGAACTAGCAAAATCCCTGGCATCATCATTATTTGATGAAGAAGAAGCTTTGTTAAGGTTGGATATGAGTGAATATATGGAAAAAAATGCTGTCGCTAGGCTTTTAGGAGCACCTCCAGGTTATGTTGGTTACGAAGAAGGAGGGCAATTAACTGAAGCAGTTAGGAGAAAACCTTATTCTGTAATTCTCCTTGATGAGATCGAAAAAGCGCATTCAGAAGTTTTCAATGTCCTCCTTCAAGTTTTAGATGAAGGCAGGTTAACTGATTCTCAAGGAAGAACAGTTGACTTTAAAAATACAGTCATAATAATGACTAGTAATTTAGCTGGACAAATAATCTTAGAAGATTCAAAAAAAATTCCAAATGATAAAGAAAACCCTGAATCAAGAAAACAAACTTTACAAGATTCTATTAATAGATCATTATCCTCTATTTTTAGACCAGAATTTATAAACAGAATCGATGAAGTAGTAAAGTTTGATCCACTATCAATTGATCAACTACAAAAAATAATTCTTCTACAAATAGAAGATTTAAAGAAATTACTACTTGAACAGGGAATAAATATTACTATTGATAAAAAAGTTATTCTAAAAATTGCGCATGATTCCTATGAGCCTGAATATGGCGCAAGGCCCTTAAGTAGAGAACTTAGAAGACAAATAGAAAACCCACTAGCCTCAAAAATGTTAGAAGATAATTATAAAAATAAAAAAAATATAACTGTAAAGATTAGTCCTTCAAAAAAAGATGAGATTTTATTTAAACCTAGCTGATTAGGAAATCGATGAGCTAAAATAATCCTAGGCTTTTGAAGCTTAAACTAAATTAGAATTTTGTGACAAGTCCTACTAATCCAAAACCTCTTAAAAAAGAGTCCCCCGAAATAAAAGAGGCCTCTGAGATAAAACAAGCTAAGAAAAAGAAGAATTTTTTAAATTCTACATTCGATGAACTCAAATTAGTTGTGTGGCCTAACAAACAACAGTTATTTAGCGAATCTATTGCTGTTATTATTATGGTAACCTTTTCTGCAGCAGCAATTGCATCTGTAAGTAGGTTTTATGGATGGGCAGCTTCACAAATTTTCCGTTAAATTAACAAATTTTTAAATATAGATTTAATCCTATAATTTTAAAAAGATCATTTATCCAGTTTACAGAGAAAGCAAAATGAGTAATGAATTAACAACAAACCTTAGTTCCCAAAAGGCTAATACTAGTATTGCTAGATGGTATGCGGTTCAAGTTGCCTCAAGCTGTGAAAAGAAAGTAAAAGCTACTCTCGAACAAAGGTCAGTAACTTTAGGTGTTAATAATAGAATTATAGAAATTGAGATTCCTCAAACTCCCGGTATTAAACTTAAGAAAGATGGTTCTAGACAAACAACTGAGGAGAAGGTTTTCCCTGGTTACGTTTTGGTTAGGATGATTCTGGATGAAGATACAATGATGGCTGTAAAAAGTACTCCCAATGTCATTAATTTTGTAGGCGCAGAAGATGGAAGAGGCAGCGGAAGATCAAGAGGACATATCAAACCTCGACCCTTATCCAGGCAAGAGGTAAATAGAATTTTTAAGCGTGCCTCGGAGAAGAAAGCTGTAATAAAATTAGATCTTGAGGAAAAAGATAGAATTATTGTTACTAGCGGACCTTTTAAGGATTTCCAGGGTGAAGTTATAGAAGTTTCTGGCGAGAGAAATAAATTAAAAGCATTACTTTCAATATTTGGGCGCGAAACTCCTGTAGAATTAGAATTCTCCCAAATCAATAAACAAAATTAATTATTATTTCTGTTTATCGAGTAAAATAATCAATTTAACTCTCGTTTAAATTCACTAATCTAATGGCAAAAAAAATTGTTGCGGTTATTAAACTAGCTCTTCAAGCTGGCAAAGCAAACCCAGCCCCACCAGTGGGTCCGGCTTTAGGTCAACACGGTGTAAATATAATGGCATTTTGCAAAGAATATAATGCAAGAACACAAGATAAAGCTGGTTTTGTTATTCCTGTTGAGATTTCAGTTTTTGAAGATAGAAGCTTTACCTTTATAACCAAAACTCCACCTGCTTCAGTCTTAATAACTAAAGCAGCTGGAATAGAAAAGGGAGCTGGTGAATCTTCCAAGGGATCTGTTGGCAATATAAGTAAATCTCAATTAGAAGAGATAGCCAAAACCAAGCTTCCTGATTTAAACTGTACAAGTATTGAATCAGCTATGAAGGTCATTGAAGGAACTGCTCGAAATATGGGTGTTTCAATTACCGAATAATTTCAATCCCAAACATTCACTTTTTAGGGGAGGTTAATTATTTAACCGTTTGAACCCAAATATATTATGAAAAAACTTTCCAAAAGAATGGTGGCTCTATCAACAAAGATAGAAGATCGCTTATATAATCCCCTTGAAGCATTGAGTATTATCAAGGAAAATGCAAACGCTAAATTTGATGAGACTATTGAAGCTCATATTCGTTTAGGTATTGATCCAAAATATACAGATCAACAGCTAAGAACGACCGTAGCTCTTCCTAATGGTACTGGCCAAAGTATTAAAATTGCTGTCATAACAAGCGGTGAGAATGTAGCAAAAGCTAAATCTGCAGGTGCAGATTTTTTTGGAGAAGAAGATCTTGTAGAAAGCATTAATAAAGGTAATATGGATTTTGATTTGCTTATTGCAACTCCTGACATGATGCCGAAAGTAGCAAAACTTGGAAGAGTTTTAGGTCCAAGGGGGTTAATGCCAAATCCTAAAGCTGGCACTGTAACTGGTGATATAGCAAGTGCAATAAAAGAATTTAAAGCAGGTAAACTAGAATTTAGAGCAGATAAAGCTGGGATTGTGCATGTTCGCTTTGGGAAAGCTAGTTTCACCAAAGATGCTTTATTTGAAAACTTAAAGACATTACAAGAATCGATTGATAAAAATAAGCCTAGTGGTGCTAAGGGTAAATATTGGAGAAGTTTTTATGTGACTTCAACCATGGGGCCTTCAGTTCAAGTCGATATAAATGCCTTACAAGATTACCAGCCTGAAAGTTAACCCTCTGTAGTATAATTTTAATGCAATAATACGGCCAAAGAAAGTAGGTTTATTTAGTTACCACTAAATTCTTAAATCCTACCGAGGTTTCGTCTTAATTATTTTCTTTTTGGATCTAATGAATGCGGCCTCTTTTATAAATGGACTTTGCCGCATTTCCTGCTCTTCCTAAATTACGATCCAAAAACAACAATGGGCCGAACAATAGAGAATAAGCAAAAAATCGTCACAGAAATAAAATCTCTGTTAGATGATTCGGAAATGGCAGTAGTTCTTGACTATAAAGGTTTAACTATCAAGGAAATGTCAGATCTGCGATCGAGATTGCAGACAAACAATGGCATTTGCAAAGTTACTAAAAACTCTTTAATGCGAAAAGCTATTGATGGGAATAGTAACTGGACTGATCTTGAATCTTTACTAACTGGAACTAATGCTTTTGTTTTAGTCAAAGAAGATGTTGGAGGAGCTGTAAAAGCAATCCAATCTTTTCAAAAAGAGACAAACAAATCCGAAACAAAAGGAGCTTTATTTGAGGGTAGACTTCTCAGCGAATCTGAAATTACAGAGATCGCAAATCTACCTTCAAGAGAGGTATTAATGGCAAAAATTGCTGGTGCATTAAATGGTGTTGCTACAAAAATTGCTATTTCTATCAATGAAGTCCCTTCTGGGCTTGCTAGATCACTTAAACAACATTCTGAAAAATCAGAATCTTAAACTTCAAAATTAATTATCTATTAAGAAAATGACTGCAAAAACTGAAGAAATTCTTGAATCATTAAAATCCCTCTCACTTTTAGAAGCGTCTGAGCTTGTGAAACAAATTGAAGAGGCATTTGGTGTTTCCGCGGCGGCATCAGCTGGTGTAGTAATGGCTGCTCCAGGTTCTGGTGGTGGCGATGGAGACGGGGGAGCCGCTGATGAGAAAACTGAATTCGATGTAATTCTAGAAAGCTTCGATGCAGCTGCTAAAATCAAAGTTCTTAAAGTTGTAAGAAATGCAACTGGTCTTGGCCTTGGTGATGCAAAAGCACTTGTTGAATCAGCTCCAAAGACAGTTAAAGAAGGTATTGCTAAAGCAGATGCTGAAACTTTAAAGAAAGAGATTGAAGAAGCTGGCGGTAAAGTTACACTAAAATAGTGTAAAAATTTTTTTAGCCGATACTAAGATATATCGGCTTTAAAATTATGGATAGTAAAACAAATATTGCAATTGAAGCTGCAACAGATGGAGCTTGCAGTGGAAACCCAGGTCCTGGAGGATGGGGAGGTTTAATAATTTTCAATGATAAAAGTGAACTGGAAATTGGCGGTTCAGAGCAAAATACCACAAATAATAGAATGGAACTAACTGCAGCGATAAAAACGCTCGAAAAGTTAAAAAATTTCCAATTAAAAGAAAACTTTAAATTAAGAACAGATAGTAAATACGTTATTGAAGGTTATACAAAATGGATCATTAATTGGAAGAGAAATGGATGGAAAACGAGTTCCGGTAAATCTGTTCAAAATTTGGATTTATGGCAAAAAATAGATAATTTAAGAATACAAGGCGTAGAGATGGAATTTGTAAAAGGTCATAGTGGAGATAAACAAAATGAAAGAGTTGATTTAATCGCTACAAGTTATAGCAAAGGAATACCTTTAGTTAGTGAAGTTAAACAATCACCTATAGCAAGCAACTTTTCCAAAGAAAAAGAACATCTTGAAATTCAAAAATTATTTTCTAAAAATGAATTACTTCAACAATTTGCTGAAAAAAAATATTTTTTAAATTCTAGTGAATTAAATGAATTACTTGGGAAAGAAAGTGATATGCTCATTGAAAAATATGAATTGTTTGAATGGCGTAATTGGAGATTAATTCCTAAAAATCAAAAATATTGGATAATAGAGAATATTAACACCTAATCTTTAATATTTTATGATTAATCAGAAGGGGGTATTTAATAATATTTATAAGCACTTAGTAAATCCTATCCTTAAAAAAGATACTGGGATAGATGCAGAGTACCTTACAAATTTCTCCTTAGGTCTGCTAAATTTTAGTTCAATCAATAGGAATTGGCCCTTAATTTCAAGAGTAATAAAAAATTTAAATAAAGAATTTTGTGTGGTTGATAAAAGATTACATCAAAAAATATGTGGAATAGATTTCTATAATCCAGTAGGTTTAGCAGCAGGTTTTGATAAAAATGGTAATGCTGCAAATATTTGGAAAGATTTTGGATTTGGTTTCGCTGAAATTGGTACAGTTACTAAATTTGCTCAACCCGGGAATCCCAAACCAAGATTATTTAGATTAGCAAAGGAAGAAGCAGCATTGAATAGAATGGGATTTAATAATAATGGTGCTGAAAATCTTGTAAAAAACTTTTTAAAGCAAAATATTGATTTAAAAAAAGATAGACAAAATAATTGTTTAGGAATAAATTTTGGGAAATCTAAAATTACAAGCTTATCTAATGCTACAGAAGATTATTTAACTTCTTTACGTTTATTGATTCCATATTGTGATTACGCAGTTATAAATGTAAGTTCACCTAATACTGAAGGGCTTAGAAAGCTACAAGATCCTATCCTTCTTAAAGAACTGCTTAGAGAGGTTAAAAATTTAGATAATTGTCCACCTTTATTTGTGAAAATTGCACCAGAC
Organism: uncultured Prochlorococcus sp.; assembly: GCA_902572065.1. The sequence continues at coordinate 18,108 of CACGEL010000010.1, read as the reverse complement.
TTAAGTTTTAAAGATATTGAAGATATATGCCAATTAATAATTGATGAGAATATAGATGGAATAATTGCTACCAATACGAGTCTAGATAGATTAGGACTTGAGCAAAGAAAGATAAAGCAAACAGGTCTATTACTTTCTGAGGAAAATGGTGGATTAAGTGGCAGACCACTTCAACTAAAAGCAAATAAAATAATTAAACATATTCACAATATTGATAATAAAATTAATTTAATAGGCGTGGGTGGGATTGATAGTCCAGAATCTGCTTGGGAAAGAATATGTTCTGGAGCATCTTTAGTTCAAATATATACTGGATGGATATATAAGGGTCCACAATTAGTTCCAAACATTCTTAATGGGATCATAAAACAACTTAATACACACCAATTATCAAATGTAAGAGAAGCGATTGGATCAAATTTAAAGTGGATTGAATAAAATCTATGAAAGTCTATGAATGAATTAAATAAAAATAATTTAAATGATCAAAACATGAAAGATTTAAACTTCAATCATGGAGGAAATATATTAACAAAAGCAAAAAAATTAAATTTATTACCATCTAAAATAATTGATTCAAGTGCCTCGCTAGTTCCTTTTAAACCCCCAAAGCTAATATTAGATGTTTTGACTTCAGAAATTAAAACTCTAGGATTTCGATATTATCCTGAAAGAAATCTAAATAATTTGAGAGAAATAATTGGAGAATTTCATCAAATAAATCCTGATAATATATTGCCAGGTAATGGAGCTTCTGAATTAATAACTTGGGCAGGTTATGAAGCTTCAAAATTCGGTGCAAGCTGTATACCAAGTCCAGGCTTCGTAGATTATGAGAGATCACTAAATTGCTGGAATGCTAGCTTCGATTATTCAGAATTACCAAAAAACTGGAGTAATACTTTCCCTCAAACCTTTCCAATTAAACCAATTTGTGATGTTCTTTGGATAACGAACCCACATAACCCCACCGGGCAGTTATGGGATAAAAAATCATTAGAAAAAATTTTGAGACAATATAAACTAGTTATTTGTGACGAAGCTTTTTTAGCCATAACACCTAAAGGTGAGAGAGAATCTTTAATCCCACTAACTAAAACTTATGATAATTTATTAGTTATTAGAAGTTTGACCAAACTCTTTAATATTGCAGGTTTACGACTAGGTTATATTATTGGCTCATCTGAAAAACTTAAAAAATGGAATATCAAGAGAGATCCTTGGCCATTAAATTCCTTTGCTATACAGGCTGGAGTAGAACTATTAAGTAATAAAAATTTCTATGAGGAATGGACAAAAAAAATTCATAAGTGGGTAAAAACTGAGAAAAATTGGGTTTCTAATGAATTATCAAAAATAAAAAATCTTAAAGTACATAACTCTTCAACTAACTTTTTTTTAATAGAAGGTAAATTCTCTTTGTCTTCTAATATTAATTATTTAGAAAATAAAGGGATCTTAATAAGAGAATGCAGTTCATTTAGATTTCTTAGTGAAAAATGGGCAAGAGTAAGTTTGCAGACTAGAAAAAATAACAAAATTTTATGTAGAGAAATTCAAAATTCTTTTAAGAAATAATTTATTAATTTTTTAATCTCATTTGCAGATTTTAAGGAAATATGATTTTTCATATTTTTTTTCATTAAATCTAAAATCTCATATTTAGGTTTTCCTTTTTTTAAGGTAAATTTAAAAATCCCTTTCAAAGTCTCTTCAAAAAATAACTTTGACAATTTATTTTGATGAATTAAAATTGCACCTCCAATTGAAGTGAGAATCATTGCATTTTTTTCTTGGTGATTATTTTTTGAGTTTGGATATGGAATTAATATTGATGGTTTTCCAGTTTTTATAAGTTCATTTATTGTTCCTGCTCCAGATCTTGATATTACGAGATCAGAATTTTGCATTAAAGATGCAATTTGATTAGTAAATTTTTTTTGAACATAATTATTATATTTTGTTTTTACAGAACTATTGAAATTATTTTCTCCAATAATATGAACTATTCGGAAATTTCGTTTTATTAAAAAATCAAGAGATTGATAAAAAATTTCATTAATCCTCCTTGCACCTTGACTCCCTCCAATAACAATTATAAGAGGACCTTTACCTCTTGGAACCCAACCTGGTAAGGGATTAGTTTCATAAAACTCATCCCTAAGAGGTGTACCAGTAAAAATAGTTTTGCAATTTTTTAAATAAGAATTTGTATCTTTAAATCCTATAAGAACAAATTTACATAGAAAACCAAAATATTTCGTAACCGTACCTGGTATCAAATTTGATTCATGAATAATGACAGGTATTTTAAGCAACTTTGCTGCAAGAATTGTAGGGGCTGAAATATATCCACCAGTTGTAAATACTAAATTAATTTTTTTTTCTTTTAAGATTTTAATAATATTAAAAGTTGAAAATAAGATTTTTAGATATTGAAATAGTATGAAAATATTTTTTTTAGGTGTCTGCAACTTTAAAGTCAAAAGATTATATTTTCTGGGTACAAATTTAGAATCAAGCCTTTTTTGAACACCTAACCAATAAATATTCCAATCTTTTTCAACTTTTTTAGAAACTGCCAAAGCAGGAAAAATATGACCTCCAGTTCCACTTGCCGCAATTAATAAATTATTTCTTTTTTTAGACATTAAAAATTAAAGAAGTAAAATAAAGTTATAAAGTTCTGAAAATGCTTAATTTAAATTCGTTTGCAAAGTTAGGAGTATTTATCTATATAATTTTTTATCTCATTTCTCCAAAATTAGCAATAACCCAAAATACAAACGTTGATATAAGAAAAAAACTTGAGAATGCATTAAATACTAATAATTTTGAATTAATAAAAAACAATTTCAAAGATGAAGAAAGCTTAAAAATTCAAGCAAAATTTTACGAAATAATCAAAGATTTTCCTAATTCAAAATGGCAAATTAAAAGATCAAGCAGAGAAAACTCCGAAGAAGAAATGTTTGACATCAAAGTTAATGGAAAGAAAATAGTTGATGAGCAAATTTACGTACTTGAATCTAATTTTAAGTATTTGTTTTCTACTAAAAACGACAAGATAAATAATGGAAAAATAAAAAATTTATTAACTACTATTAGAAATGACCAAAAAAAAATAGATATTATTTTTAAAATTCCCGAGAAAGTTCTTTCTGGTACAAGATATGATATCGATATTATACTAAATGATCCACTTGGTGATGTAATTGTAGCTGGAGGAATAATAGACCATCAGTCTGAATCTTATCTAAAACAACAAATAAATATTGAGCCTTTAGCCTCTGGAGGTATTTTTAAAACGACAAGAGCATCATCAAAACCAGCCACCCAAATATGGTCAGGAATTATAGCTCATCCAAAAGGAACGATTTCTTTCACAAAAAGCGTTGAAATTGTTGACAAAATATAATTTATGCCTCTTTTAAAGCAGCTACCCCAGGTAAAGTTTTACCTTCTAAAAGCTCTAAACTAGCACCTCCACCAGTAGATATATGTGACATTTTATCAGCCAAGCCAGCTTTCTCAACTGCAGCTACAGAATCACCTCCCCCAATAATTGTACAAACCTCAGAGAAAGCACTTAAATCTGCCAGAGTTGTTGCTATTGAATTTGTACCTTCAGCGAATTTATCAAATTCAAAAACACCCATCGGGCCATTCCAAATAATTGTTTTGCATTCGGCAAGAGCATTTTGAAAAACTTTGATTGATTTTGGCCCAATGTCTAGTCCCATCCAATCACCACTTATTGAATCTATTTGAGAGATTTTACTTTCCGCAGTAGGAGAAAACTCATTTGCAAGTACTACATCAGATGGCAATAGCAGCTCAACTCCTTTACTTTTTGCTTTTGCCTCTAAATTTCTTGCAAGCTCAAGCTTATCTTCCTCAACAAGACTCTTTCCAACATCTAATCCTCTTGCCTTATAGAAAGTAAAAATCATACCTCCCCCAATAATAATTTTGTCACACTTATCTAAAAGAGAATCTAAAACTCCAATTTTGCTACTTACTTTTGAACCTCCTACAATTGCTGCAAGAGGTCTTTTGGGAGAATCTATTGCGCCCTGTAAATATTGCAACTCTTTTTCTAACAAGAATCCGGCTACAGAAGGCTCTAAAAATTTTGTCACTCCTTGTGTTGAAGCATGAGCTCTATGAGCAGCTCCGAATGCATCATTAACATACATATCGGCGTGCGAAGCTAAATTCTTAGCAAAATCTAAATCATTTTTTTCTTCCTCTTCAAAAAAACGTACATTTTCTAGTAACAAAACATCGCCATTTTTTAAATTATTAGATTTAACTGTAGCTTCTTCACCAATACAGCTTTCTGTTAGGTTAACTTTTTTTCCCAATATCTCAGTTAATCTCGCAGCAACAGGAGTTAATCTCATTTTCTCATTAACTTTACCTTTAGGTCTTCCAAAATGAGCCGCCAATATAACTTTTGCTGAGTTATCTAAAAGATATTTTATAGTAGGGATTGCTGCTTTTATTCGAGTATCATCAGTAATCTGACCACTATCATTCAATGGCACATTAAAATCAACCCTTACAAGAACCTTTTTTCCTTCTAATTTAGACTTATCAAGACTGGAAAGAGACAACTTCGACATTAAAACATCCTATTTTTACCATGAGACCCTAACGTTAATTTGCGCTTATTGGGTTAAAAAGTAGTAAGTTTTACTTATGCCTTAATAAATTTTAAAATTTAGCTATAAAGTATAAATTTTATAAAAAAAATTTTTAATTTTTACATTAATTTTAAATATAGTTACTTTTAGAATAGATAATAATTAAAAAATTATCAGTACAATTAATTGGATTTAATCAAGTGGAAATACCCAAAATTCAATGGTATCCAGGCCATATTGCTAAAGCCGAAAAAAAACTATCTGAAGTAATAAATAGAGTTGATTTAATTATAGAAGTTAGAGATGCAAGAATTCCTTTATCAACAGGTCACCCTCATCTCAATCAATGGATTACAAACAAAAAACATATCCTTGTTATAAATCGCGCGGACATGATATCGCCAGAAACTATAAAAAATTGGAGCGAGTGGTTTAAAAAAGATGATATATACCCTCTTTGGTGTGATGCAAAAAACGGTAAAGGAATAAAAGAAATTTGCAAATCTGCTAAGGAATGTCGATTATCAATTGACGAGAGAAGATTATCCAGAGGAATGAAAGTTAGGCCTATAAGAGCTCTTACTCTCGGTTTTCCTAATGTAGGAAAATCTGCATTAATAAATAGAATCGCTAAGAAAAAAGTTGTAGAAAGTGCCAGGAAAGCAGGCGTAACACGTAATCTCAGATGGATCAGAATAGACAGTGGAATAGATTTGCTTGATGCTCCCGGTGTTATACCCCCTAATCTAGAGAATCAAAAATCAGCTCTAAATCTTGCACTTTGCGATGATATTGGAGAGGCTGCTTATGAAATAGAAAGTGTTGCGATTGAATTTATAAAAATAATTATTAAATTAAAAGAAGATAAAAATGCTAATATTTCACTTACAAAGATATCTAATAGATATGGAGTTGATATTTTAAAAAACTCTGATAAACCTCATGAATGGATTGATCTTGTAGCTTTAAAACATACCTCAGGTAACAGAAGAAGAATGGCTCACAAGTTATTAGAAGATTATCGTAATCAAATGCTTGGAAAGATTGCTTTAGAAGTACCAATATGAAATTAAATAATGAAAGCTCTTTTGGGGTAGGGGATGGTGAGCTTATAGAAATTATGTATGAGCTACCCCTTCCTATGAGACTCGATAGGTGGCTAGTAAGCAAAAGACCAGAACAAAGTCGAGCAAGAATACAAAATTTTATAAACTCAGGATTAGTTCTTGTTAACTACAAAACTGCAAAAGCTAAAACCCCACTAAAATCAGGAGATAATATACAAATCTGGATGCCTCCTCCAGAACCTCTCATCTATTTGAAGCCAGAAAAGATGAACTTAGATATTCTTTTTGAAGATGAACATATCATTGTAATTAATAAACAATCAGGTCTAATAGTCCATCCAGCCCCTGGCCATAAATCAGGAACTTTGGTTAATGGACTACTCTTTCACTGTAAAGATCTACCTGGAATAAATGGCAAATTAAGACCTGGAATAGTTCACAGATTAGATAAGGATACCTCTGGGTGCATGGTTGTAGCAAAAAGCCAAGAATCACTTGTCAATCTTCAAATACAGTTAAGAGAAAAAATCGCTTCACGAAATTATATTGCGGTAATTCACGGAGTACCAAATACTTCAGAAGGTAAAATTGTTGGAAACATAGGAAGAGATAAACTGAATAGATTGAAATATGCAGTAGTTGATGAAAACTCCGGTAGGTATGCATGTACTTACTGGAAATTATTAGAAAGATTTGGTAATTACTCATTAATGAGTTTCAAATTAGACACCGGTAGAACTCATCAAATAAGAGTTCATTGTGCACATATCAATCACCCTATTCTTGGTGATCCTTTATATGGAAGGTGTAAAAAGCTTCCTTGCAAATTGAACGGTCAGGCTTTACATGCAATAAAACTAGGACTTTTACATCCAATTAAAGGAGATGAAATGGAATTCGAGGCAGAATTACCTCAAGAATTTCAAAAATTATTGAAGGTCTTAAAGAAAAATTAATTAAGGTTTAAGGAGCTATCTACTAAAGCTTTTGTAATATTATTCTTTGGATTAGAAAAAATTGTAGAGGAATCACCTTCTTCAACAATCTTTCCATAATTCATAACTAATAATCTGTTACAAAAATTTTTTGCAATTCCTAAATCATGAGTAATAAAAATAATACTTAAATCAAATTTTTCTTGTATGTTTCTTAGTAAATTAAGTATTTCAATTTTTATATGTGCATCTAACATATTGACACTTTCATCGCAGATAAGGATTTTTGGTTTAAGTAATAATGATCTTGCAATTGAAATTCTTTGTAATTGCCCCCCAGACAATTGGCTTGGGTAAGAGTTTAAGAATTCTGGATTTGAGGGCAAATTTAAATTATTCAAAATTAAATTAATCTCATTTTTAATTTGATTATTATTAGATATTTTTTGAATTAATAATATATCCTTTAAAATGTTTTTAATTTTCATTTTGGGATTCAAACTTGAAAAAGGATCTTGGAAAATTATTTGCATATTTTCTAAATTATTAGACTTTTTTTTAGAAAAGTCTTGATTTCTCTCATAAACTTTTATTTCACCACCTCTTACTTTCAATAGTCCTATTAAAGCTCTACATAAAGTACTTTTTCCACTCCCAGAAGATCCCACAATTCCAAGAGTCTCATTTCGATATAGTTTAAAACTAACTTCTTGTAAAGCCTTATTCCATTTTGGTCGAAAAATTGAAGAATTTAATTTATACCAATGTCTTAAATTATTGGCTTCCAAAATAATATCATTTGTAGAACTAATATTTCTTATTGGCCGCAAAGTTATATTTGATGCTTTTACCAATTTTTTACCAATTTCTGATTTAGGAAATTTCAAAACTTCTTTAATATTTCCTTGTTCTTTAATTAATCCTTGATCCATTATCAGGACTTTTCTACACCATTTTGCTGCGAGATTAATATCGTGACTAATCAAAACTAAAGTAGATCCAGATTGTTCAATTAAATATTGCATTTCATTCATTACTTCAAAACTAGTCTTACTATCAAGACTTGTTGTAGGTTCATCTGCAATTAATATTTTTGGTTTTAAAGCTAAAGCCATTGCAAGTGAAACTCTTTGCCTCATTCCTCCACTAAATTCATGAGGAAATGAATCTAACCTTTTACTTTCAATGCCTACTCTTTGAAAAGTTTCTTCTACTAAATCTTTAAGAATTAAAGAAGGTTTGTTTTCAAAATGTGTTTTGAATAATTCATATAAATGATCACCTACGGTCATTAAAGGATTAAGTCTTTTTATAGAATCTTGATAAATAAATCCAAAATTATTTCTTCTAAACAATTGAATTTCTTTTTTATTAATTTTATTGATATCTTCACCATTTATTCTTATGTAACCTTCAGTAATAGAATCTTCAGGAAGCATATTTATAATTGTTTTTGCAAATGTAGTTTTACCGCATCCAGAAGGTCCTATTATGGCTAAGTGATCTCCTTTATAAAGATCTAATTGAAGATTTTTTATAGTAAATTTCTGGTTAGGACCGTATTTGACATTTAGATTCCTGACTTCAAGAATTTTGCATGTATTTATTTTCATAATTTTGTAGCAAATTCCTCTATTCCTAAATAAAATAAACTTAAATCAACATTATATGTCTGAGGCAACTGCGAATTCAAAAGAAAGAAAAGAAATTAAAGTTTCAAAAATCATTTTGCCTGAAAATAAAAATTATGAAAGTGAATCTTTAAAGTATGAGATAAAAATCCCAAATTGGCTGCTTGAGAATATTCAAAACTATGAAGTATCAAATAATAAGAATGATGCCAATCAAAATCTTATAGTACAAGCTTTCAAAGTTGCGTATAAAGCTCATAATGGTCAACTCCGAGCAAGTGGTGAGCCATATATAATTCATCCGATTGCTGTTGCAAATCTTCTAAAGGAAATAGGTGCAAGTTCATCTGTTATTGCTGCTGGTCTATTGCATGATGTTGTTGAAGATACCGGGATTTCTCTTTCGGAGATAGAAATTAATTTTGGCTTAGAAATAAAAGTACTTGTAGAAGGTGTAACTAAATTAGGAGGTATTCACTTTAATAATAGAACTGAAGCACAAGCTGAAAATCTCAGGAAAATGTTCTTGGCTATGGCAAGTGATATAAGAGTTGTTTTAGTTAAACTTGCAGATCGACTTCATAACATGAGAACAATTGAATGGCTTAATAAAGAGAGACAAGAGAGAATTGCTAGAGAAACAAGAGAAATTTATGCCCCATTAGCCAACAGGCTAGGAATAAATAGATTTAAATGGGAATTAGAAGATTTAGCCTTTAAATTTCTTGAACCAGAAGAATATAAAAATTTAAAAGACCAAATTGCCGTCAAAAGAAGTGACAGAGAAAAGAGGTTGAACGTTACTTTAAATTTAATGAAGAATAACTTACTCTCCTCAGGTTTAGAAAATTTTGAAATAACAGGAAGACCCAAACATCTTTATGGGATTTGGAGCAAAATGGAAAGACAACAAAAACAATTTAGCGAGATTTATGACGTTGCCGCTCTAAGAATTATTGTTAGCAATTCAGATAGCTGTTATAAAGCTTTAGCAGTAGTTCATGATACTTTTAAACCAATTCCAGGTAGATTTAAAGATTATATAGGTTTACCAAAACCTAATGGATATCAGTCTTTGCATACTTCTGTTATCGGCAGACATAGGCCAATTGAAGTTCAAATAAGAACGACTTCAATGCATCAAATTGCGGAATTTGGAATAGCTGCTCATTGGCAATATAAAGAAGGTGGTTCACCTGCATCTAGTAACGCAGAAAGATTTAATTGGCTTAGACAACTTGTAGAATGGCAACAAGAAGGTAATGAAAAAGATCATAATGACTATCTAGCATCTATTAAAGAAGATTTATTCGATGAAGAAGTATTTGTGATCACACCAAAAGGTGATGTTGTTGGCCTAAGAAAAGGATCAACTGCAATCGATTTTGCTTACAGAATACATTCAGAAATTGGCAATCATTGTAATGGGATAAGAATAAATGAAAAGCTATCTCCACTATCTACATCATTACAAAATGGAGATTTTATAGAAATTTTGACAAATAATAATTCAACTCCCAGTTTAGACTGGTTAAATTTTGTAGTTACACCAACTGCTAAAAATAGGATTCGACAGTGGTATAAAAAAAGTCACCGTGATGAGACTATAAAAAGAGGAAAAGACTTGCTTGAAAAAGAGATAGGACGTAATGGATTTGAATCATTACTTTCAAGTGATGCAATGAAAAAAGTTGCCAATCGATGCAACCTAAAAAATACAGAAGATCTTTTAGCATCATTAGGGTTTGGAGGTTTAACTTTACATCAAGTTTTGAATAGATTAAGAGAAGAAATTAAACTAAAAACAGAAGAAATTAAAAGTGAATCTAATGCTGAAATTGCAAAAACTCTAACAAATAAAACTAATTCAATAACAACTAAATCTCATGCAACTAATAAATCACCAATCTCTGGAGTGGAAGGACTAGATTACAGACTTGGGAAGTGCTGCAGCCCACTTCCTGGGGAGGAAATAATTGGAACTGTCTCTCTAGGTAATCATGGAATCACTATTCACAGAAGAGATTGTGAGAACGTTATCCCAATACCAATAGAGAGACGATTACCTGTGTCATGGAATCAAGAGAATAAATTTCTTGAAAATAAGTTTCCAATTCAACTTAGAATAGAAGTTATAGATAGGGTAGGAGTACTAAAAGATATTCTTATGAGATTGTCTGATAAAGGAATAAATGTTAGTGATGCAAATGTAAAAACTGCTTTTGGTAAACCTGCCATAATTAACTTATGTGTTGGTCTAGAAAGTTATAGCCAACTCCACAAAACTATTGATCAAATCAAATCAATGGCTGATGTTTTAGATATTGCGAGAGTAGGAATAAGTTAATTTAAAGTGAAATAATTTCAAAATACTCTTTTTTTATTTTTTTTATATATCAGAAAAACAATTACACCAGATATGAAAGCTAAAAATAATCCAACTAATGCTGAACCCAAAATTAATCTTAATGAAAAAAAACTTCCTTGTTTCCATAATTCGTTCATTAAATTTTTATCAAAAATTATATCTGGAGAATTCTTTAGTAAGTATGAGCCAACTTTATAATTGAAAAAATATAGAGGAAAATAAGTAAAAGGATTACTGATCCAAGTCCCAATAGCAGCAAGGAAAAGATTTCCTTTTGCAACTCTTGCTAAAAATAATCCTAATAAAGTTTGAAAACCAAAAAAAGGGAAACATCCACAAAAGACACCAACGGCTATTCCCTTTGCATTAAAAAATGGACTGCCGTCTTGTTTCAAAAATAATGATAGAATTTTTTTATAGTTAAGATTCTTTATCAGCTTCATTCTGGAATTACAATCAAGACAATTTTTCTTTGATAATCCTAATTAATTATTCATAATATAGTGAGAGATGGAATCAATAGTCACCACTGAAGATACAATAGCAGCAATAGCTTCTGCTATAAGTCTAGGTAAAGGAGGTATTGCAGTTATAAGAGTATCAGGGAAAGAAGCAATAAATTCCTGTAAAAATATTGTGAAAACAAAATCTAAATATGCTTGGGAGTCTCATAGAGTCTTTCATGGCTATATAAAAAATAATTTAGAAAATAAATTAATAGACGAAATTTTAATTTCAGTTATGCATTCTCCTAATAGTTTTACTGGGGAAGATATTGTTGAGTTGCACTGTCATGGAGGAGTAATCATAGTGAATAAAGTTATGGAGACACTGTTATCAAATAACAAGGGGGTTAGAATAGCCAATCCAGGAGAATTTAGTCAAAGAGCTTTTCTTAATGGCAAAATAGATTTAACTCAAGCAGAATCAATTAATCAATTAATTAATGCAAAAAATGTTAAATCAGCAGAAATAGCTTTTAATGGAATCAAAGGAGAAATAAAGAAAAAAATTGATTGTATAAAAAATGATTTAATCGAGCAATTATCAGAAATAGAAGCGAGAGTCGATTTTGACGAGGATTTTTCAGATTTTAATTATCATGATTTTTCAAAGAGTGTTAAAAAGATCAAAGAAAAAATAGAAATACTTATAGAAAATACAAAAAGGGGGGCATATATTCATAATGGAATATCAATTGCTCTTATAGGCAAAACTAATGTTGGAAAAAGTTCTCTTTTAAACCTTCTCTCAAAAAAAGACAAAGCAATCGTTACTAGTATTCCAGGAACAACTAGAGATACAATTGAGGTCAATCTGACTATAAAAGATATACCAATAAAAATAATAGATACCGCTGGGATTAGAGAAACAAATGAATATATAGAAAAAATTGGAATAGAGAAAAGCTTTGAAATGATTAAAAACTCTGATTATGTAATTTATTTATATAGTCTTGAAGAAGGATTTAATAAAGATGACGAGAAAATTATAAGCACTATACCTGAAGAAAAATTAATTACGATCTTGGGAAATAAAAAAGATTTAATTGATTCAAAAAAAGCAAATAAAGAATATTTATCTAACACAGTTTTAATGAGTATAAAAAATAATGAAGGGGAAAAATATTTAGTAGAAAAGATAGTTAAAAAATGTGGATCAAAAAAATTTGAAAATATAGACGTTTTTTTAAATGAAAGGCAAATATCTAACCTAAATGATTGCTTAAAAAATTTAAATGATACTGATCCAATAATTGCGAATCAATTACCCTTCGATTTATTATCCATTGAAGTTAGAGATGGAATAAAAAACTTATCGAGAATTACAGGCCAAGAATTAACGGAAGAGCTACTAAATAATATCTTTTCGAAATTTTGTATAGGTAAATAAATTTTTATTAAATTACATAAATAGATAAAGTAAACTTTAAAAGTTAAAATAATATACGTTATCTTACTGAAATTTAGTGGATTTAAACTCTCCAAAAATATCTAGGATTATTGATGATTGGATTGAAGAAGATATCGGGAAAGGTGATCTAACATCATCGGCTATTACTAAAAAAACAGGAAAAGCCTGTTGGATAGCTAAAGAAGAGGGAATATTTTGTGGGGTTGAGATAATAAAAACAATTTTTCAAAAAATTGATGAAAAGATAGAGTTTAACTTTTTAATTAAGGATGGCGAAAGATTTTCGAAGGATCAGACACTTTTAGAATTGTATGGACCATCAAGAAGCTTATTAGCCAGTGAAAGATTAAGTCTCAATATATGTATGCATCTATCTGGAATATCTACTCATACAAAAAATATTGTAGATGTCTTAAAAGGTACAAATATAAATTTAGCAGATACAAGAAAAACTACACCTGGTTTAAGAATATTTGAAAAGTATGCTTTTAAATGTGGTGGAGGGGTTAATCATAGAATGGGATTATATGATGCGGCAATGATTAAAGAAAACCACATAGCATGGGCCGACAACTTAAATAATGCAGTTAAGAAAATTAGATTAAATACTCCATTCACAACTCATATAATTATTGAAGCAGAAGATATGAATCAAGCAAAAGATGCGATTTTAGCAGGTGCAGATAGTATTTTGTTAGATGAATTTGATCCTGAACTTCTTAAAAAAAATGTTGAAGAATTAAGAAAGTTATCAAGAAATAGCTCTAGAACAATCAAAAATAATTTAATCATAGAGGTCTCTGGGATTAATCCAAGAGATATTAGTAAATATTTAATTGATGGAGTTGATTTAATTTCAACAAGTTCTTCAATCACTAAAAGTAATTGGCTTGATTTTAGTATGCGTTATATTAATTAAATGATTCGAATAGTATTTTAATAATTCATGCAGGTAATTTTTAAAGAATTAACAAAAAACTTTGAAGCAATCCTTTTGGAAAGTCTTATACAAAATGAAAAGAAAGAAGTATTTGAAAAAATTAATAAAAATCTAATTAATCAAGTTACTAAAGAAGAATTTGGTGATTATCAATCCAATATATGTCTTGTTTTATCAAAAATTTATAGAAGTAACCCTAGAGAAATTGCCATTAAATTTGTTCAGAAACTTAAAGAAAATAAAAAGATATCTAATTTATGTGAAGATTTAGAAATTGCGGGTCCAGGATTTATAAATATAAAATTAAAAAATAATATTTTAATTGAAGCAATAAAATCTAATATTAAATGCCCTAGAGCTGGGGTTCCATTAGCCAATAAAATTAATAAAAGTAATTCACAAAAAAAAATTATTGTGGATTTTTCAAGTCCTAATATTGCTAAAGAAATGCATGTAGGTCATCTAAGATCAACAATTATAGGAGATACCATTTCAAAAATTTTTGAATTAAGAGGATATAGCGTATTAAGACTAAATCATATTGGAGATTGGGGTACACAATTTGGCATGCTTATTACGCAGCTTAAAGATTTATACTCAAGCGATCTTAAAGAAATAGATAAAATCAAAATTAGTGATTTAGTTCAATTCTATAAAGCTTCAAAAAAAAGATTTGATAATGAAAAAGAATTTCAAAAGAGGTCTAGACAAGAGGTAGTCAAATTACAAAGTGGAGATGATCAATCAATTCAAGCATGGAAATTATTATGTAATCAATCAAGAAAAGAGTTTGATGAAATCTATAAGATATTAAATATAAAGATTAAGGAAAGAGGAGAATCATTTTATAATCCTTATTTAAAATCAATTATTGAAGATTTAAATTACAAGAAAATTTTAATAGAGGATCAAGGAGCTAAATGTGTTTTTCTTGATGGGATGACCAATAAAGAAGGTAAGCCATTACCACTAATTATTCAAAAAAAAGACGGGGGTTTCAATTATGCTACGACTGATCTTGCAGCTCTTAGATACAGATTTAATAAAGAACCTTATGGAGATAATGCGACTAGAATTATTTATGTAACAGATCATGGCCAATCAAATCATTTTACAGGAGTTTTTCAAGTCGCTAAAAAAGCAAATTGGATCCCTGAAGATTGTGAAGTAAATCACGTTCCATTTGGATTAGTACAAGGCATTGATGGTAAAAAACTTAAAACAAGAGAAGGGGAGACAATCAGACTAAAAGATTTATTATCAGAGTCAGTTAAAAGAGCAAAAGAAGATATATTAAAAAGATTAGAGAATGAAAGTCGTTTTGAAACTGATGAGTTTATTTTAAATACTTCAAGAGTTATTGGAATTGGAGCAGTGAAATATGCCGATTTAAGCCAAAATAGAATCACAAATTATCAATTTAGTTTTGAAAAGATGCTATCCCTTAATGGTAATACGGCGCCTTATCTTTTATATACACTTGTAAGAATTTCTGGAATTAATAGAAAAAATAATATGACTGAAGAAGATATAAATTCCGAATCTATTTCATATAGTCATAATTCAGAGTGGAAGCTTATAAGAAAATTACTTAAATATGATGAAGTTATAATTTCTATTGAAAAAGATCTGATGCCAAATAGACTCTGTAATTATCTTTTTGAATTATGTCAAACTTTTAATAGATTTTATGATCAAGTACCCATTCTTAAGGCAGAAATGGAAAACAAAATTTCAAGACTTACATTATGTGCTTTAACTGAAAAGACTTTAAGATTGAGTTTAGAGCTTCTTGGAATTGAATCCTTAGAGAGAATGTAATGAATGAATTTGATCAAACAAATAATCTCCCCCCTCTACCAAGAAAGGAAATAATAGATATGCAGGCCTATTCTGCACCTTTAGAAAACAGAAGAAATTTACTACGTTTAGATTTTAATGAAAATACTTTAGGTCCAAGTGAAAAAGTATATGAAGCTATTAAAGATATAAACTTAAATGAAATTTCAATATATCCAGAATATAACTTATTAAAAGAATTTGTATCGAATCACTATTATGAATCTAGACAATTTGATACTGAAGAGATAGGTTTATTCAATGGTGCTGATGCTGCAATAAACGCGATATTTAATTCTTTTGGAGATAGAAATGAAATATTCCTGACCACAAATCCGACTTTTGGTTATTATTCACCTTGTTCAGAAATACAAGGGATGAGAAAGATAACTTGTTCATATGAAAAAGAAAACTTTCTTTTCCCAATCAAGCAATTTGAAGAAAAAATAATTCAACATAAACCTAAATTAATTTTTATTTGTAATCCAAATAATCCTACTGGGACCGTTTTGAGTGCTCAAGAAATAATTAAATTTGCAAATCTGAATAAAAAATCATTAATTGTCGTTGACGAACTTTATGAGAAATTTAATGGCGATAGTCTTCTTCCAGTAATAGATTTTGAAGAAATTAAGAATATAGTTATTATTCAATCCCTTTCAAAGACTGCTGGTTTGGCTGGTTTAAGAATTGGATTTGCATTTGGCCATAAAAGTATAATTCAATATATTAATAAAGTTACGGGACCTTACGATGTAAACAGTTTTGCGGTTACTGCTGCATTAGCGGCTTTAAAAGATAAATCTTATATTGATAATTATGTTTCTGAAGTAAAAAAAGCGAGAGTATTAATTGAGAAAGAATTTCAATCAACAACTATTAGGAAACATTTTGGTGGAGGAAATTATTTTTTAATTTGGCCAAACAAAGATCCCAAAATTCTAACAAGAGAAATGAGAGAAAAGGGTATTTTAATTAGAGAGATGAAAAACAAAAAAGATATTGAGAATTCTATAAGAGTTAGTATAGGGACTCGGGAACAAATGAGACTTTTCTGGAGTATTTATAAAGAATTAGATATAAATAATTAATCTTTAAAAATATAAATAGTATTTTTATCAATTCTTTTTGAATCTATTTCAAAGCTTTTGGTAGGATATTTCACTTTAAAATCTTGCATATTTTTAAGAAATAAATCTTCATTAGAAAAATCACAATCTTTACTAATATTTTTACCTCTATCAAAATGAACAGGAATCACAATAGAGGGCTTTAAGATTTTCACTACATCTGAGGCCTCGCTACCATTATAAGATTTAAATCCTCCTCCTATTGAAATAAATAAAATATCTGGCCTGGACAAAATAATTTTACTTTTTATATCTATATCGCCAGCAGCTCCACCCATATGAACTATTTTTAAATTATTCTGCTCCCAACTCCACACCGTAGCCATCCCCAGCCTCCTACCACCAACTCTGTCATGAGGAACCTCAACTCCATTTAATAATGTATCTTTATGTTTATAAACTCCAGGTTCTACAAACATCAATTTATTATTTGGATTATGTCCTTCATCAGCTAATTTTGAACTAGCCAAAATGAAATCAGCATTTTCTCCTTTTGGCTCATTTAACCCGCTTGCACAACCAACAGCCTTAAAGGGATTTAAAAGAACTGATTTTCCCTTTCCTTTAATTAAGAAACTACCATGACCCAAACTTTTTAATAACAAATCACCTGCCATAGCGGATGAGGGTATTAAAAATAAAAATAATATCAGAAGAAGAAATTTTTTAAGTTTGATAATATGCATCTAAGAAATTTATAATATTATTTTACTTCTGTTCGGCCATATTTAGAAAATTACTAATTAATTTATGACCAAATTGTGTTAAAACACTTTCCGGATGAAACTGAACACCATGTAAATTTTTATATTTTTTATGAGAAATGGCCATAATAGTTGAATCCTCTAAAGTTGCTGTTATCTCAAAACAAGATGGGAGGGAATCTGAATCCACAATTAAACTATGATATCTAGTAGCCACAAATGGACTGTCAATATCTTTGAATAATCCTTTTTTATTATGAATAATTTTAGAGGTCTTTCCATGCATTAATTCTTTACCAACTATTACTTTACCGCCATATGCTTGAGCCAATGCTTGATGTCCTAAACAAACTCCTAA
This sequence comes from uncultured Prochlorococcus sp., assembly GCA_902572065.1. The sequence goes on along the minus strand of CACGEL010000010.1, from coordinate 573 downwards.
TGTTGGAATTTCCTTTGATAAGTTTTTGAGAATTGGAAGACAAATACCAGACTGATCTGGATTCCCTGGCCCAGGAGATAATAAAATACCATCAGGATTAATTTGACTTATTTCTTCTAAAGTAATTTCATCATTTCTTTTTACTAATAATTCTTTTGTTATGTGATGATCTACTGAAAGCTCTCCTAAGTATTGAACAAGGTTATAAGTGAAACTATCGTAATTATCAATAACTAAAAACATATCTTTATCAATTTAAAAATACTAAATTTATTTTAGGAATAAATAAATATAGACCAATAATAACAGAATTAATTGAAGCTAATAATACAGCACCTGCTGAACAGTCCTTAGAAATCTTAGCTAGATCACTAAATTTTTTTTTAACTACTAAATCAACTAAAGATTCTATTGATGTATTTAATATTTCCAGAATCAATACAGAAAAAATTGTCAATAGCAAAATCAAATAATCTCTTATATCAAGTTGAAGAATATAACCTAGGATTAAACTAAAAAAAGCAAAAAGAACTTGAATTTTAAAATTTCTTGAATTTTTAAATGTATATCTGA
>CACGEL010000009.1 GCA_902572065.1 uncultured Prochlorococcus sp. | reverse complement strand
TCGCTCAAATTCATAACTTTTAATTCTTTTACTTCCGCAATCTGAGAGAGGTTATAATCTGCGGTAAGTAACGTACCGGCCATATCCTCAGTGATTCTTAAAAGTTTTTCATCTACTCCATTCCCCTCATATTTTGTTGGGTTAATCACAAGTCTCCTTCCATATAGTTCTCTTAGTTCTTTCAACAATTTAAGACCTCTTCTCCCTTTGGCTCTTTTTTCATTACTACTTGAGTCAGCTAAGGTTTGTAGCTCATCAATTACACTTTGAGCGACAATTAATTGACCTTCTAGTAAGCCGCAGCTTAATAAACCATTTATTCTGCCATCTATTATTACGCTAGTATCAAGAATTTTTGGGCTTGCGGCCGGAAGTATTCCTTCATTAACCAAATAAGCATCAGTATTATTCGGGTTGAATAATCTTAACAAGGTTCTGCCGTGGGTATCAGCTAATTTATAACCAAGTGCACCAAAGAAAAAATTACTAAGAATAGCTGCTAAGGGTTTTGCAAAAAATACTTCTCTTGGAAATGGAATTAACAATATTGGTGCAAGTAGTAAATTAGCAACAAGTAATCCTATAATTAAACCTACCGATCTACTAATAAGTAAATCAGTAGGCATTGTACGTATTTGATCAAGGAATGTCTTTCTAAGCTGCAGGAATACGAAGCCTGCTGCTAATCCTACAAAAGATCCTATAATTGCCAGTACAATTCTAAATCCTTCAATATTTGAGACCTGTTTAAGTATGTCTACTGGTAACAGATCAACCCCAAGCCATCCAGATGCGGCTCCAGATAATACAAATAAAATTAGTACTAAGATATCTGTCATATATATAATCTACTAGGATTTATTAATTGAGTAAATAAAGAATTTATTTTTATACCGCTCACTAGATTCTTTTTAAGATTAAAACTTTATTTATATTATGTATAAGTTTCCAAGAAGTGCTTACGTACATATACCTTTTTGCCATAGAAGATGTTTCTATTGTGATTTTGCTGTTATACCATTAGGGAATAATATTGAAAGTTTAAATGGCTATGGAAGTAACACCGTAAAAGATTATTTGTCTTATTTAAAGAAAGAAATATTGTCAATCAAACATAAATCTCCTCTTTCAACAATTTATATCGGTGGAGGGACTCCTTCAATTTTAAATCCCTCGCAGATTAAAGATTTAATAAATCTTTTTAAGAAGAATTACAGAATTGATTATGGTGCTGAAATTACAATGGAGGTCGATCCGGCTAGTTTCAATGAAGATGATCTATTTGGCTTTATAAAGGCTGGAATTAATAGATTTAGTCTTGGTGCCCAAAGTTTTAATAATCAGATCCTTGAACAGGCTGGAAGAAGACATTGCAGTAAAGATGTTGAGAAATCTTGTTCTTGGTTAAAGCGAGCACATGACGATGGTCTTATAAAAAGTTGGAGTTTAGATTTAATTCAAAATTTACCAATTAGTGGTTTTAAAGAATGGCAAGCAGACTTAGAAAAATCGTTAAAGTTTTCCCCCCCCACATATATCAATTTATGATTTGAAAATAGAGCCTGGAACAGTTTTTGAAAAATTAGTTGATTTAGGCAAACTATCTTTACCAAATGATGATGAAGCTTTCGAAAATAGTGAACTGACAAATTTATTATTAAAAGCATCAGGTTATTCAAGATATGAAATATCTAATTATTCTTTACCAGGTCATCAATCAAGACATAATAGAGTTTATTGGAACGGTTTAGGATGGTGGAGTTTTGGTCAAGGCTCTACTAGTTCTCCATGGGGAAGGAGATTTACAAGACCAAGAATTAGTAAAGATTATAAAAAATGGGTAACTAATCAATTCGAAATCAAATTAAATCCCTCACTAATTAAACAACAAAATAATTATAAAGAATTAGACGAGAAAATCATGTTGGGAATGAGACTCAAAGAGGGCGTAAATATTTATAAATTAATAAATGAACAAAACTGGGATACTAAGAATTCTGAAATTGCTTTAAAAAAGCTATTAAAAGAATGGGAAAGATTTTTAGAAAGTGGACTTCTGATTAAAAGAGGAAATAGATTTTTCTTGAGTGATCCTCAAGGTATGGAACTAAGTAATCAAATTCTTGTCTCAATGTTTAAATGGTGGGAAAAGGTTAAATAAGATTAAATAAGTCTTTCAGAATCCACCCATTCTTTTAGTTTTTCACCAAAATATTTTTTCCCATCAATAATTGGTCTACAAAATGGAGGTTGCTTATCATTTAGGCCTAATAAATCAGCTGTAACTCTTACTTGACCATCACAAAAATTACCTGCTCCTATTCCAATTATTGGTATTTCTAAATCGGTTTGAATTTCTTTCGCAAGTAATTCTGGAATATGTTCTAAAACTATTGAAAAGCATCCTAATTTTTCTAGTGACAAAGCATCTCTTTTGATTTTTTCGTGACTACCTGAATTGATCCCTTGTTTTTTTAATCCCAGCTTTAAATAGCTCTGTGGAGTAAGCCCTAAATGACCCATAACTGGAATTCCCATCCTTATTAACCTTGAAATGACATTTTGCACCTCTGGTTCAGCACCCTCAACTTTTACTGCCTTAGCATATGTATTCTTAATTATTTTTCCAGCATATTCCACTGCTTTATTTTCTCCGCATTGATAAGTAAGAAAAGGCATATCACAAACTAATAAGGGCTGTTCCTTTATTTCTTTGCTGAAGCCTCTTGAAACTGCATTTGTATGATATATCATATTGTCTAACGTAACTGGCAAGGTGGATTTATATCCTAAACACACCATTGCTAAAGAGTCTCCTACTAGAACAATATCGGCTCCTGATTGCTCAGCTAAAGAACCTGATATAGAGTCCCAAGCAGTTAGTGCAATAATTCTATGAGAATTCTTTTTATATTTAACGAGTTCTGAAGGCAACATGTATCTTTTTTAATCAAAAATTGCTAGTATAAATTCGACTCGGCCTTTCGCGGTTTTAACGCCCAAACCTGGTCAGGATCGGAAGGTAGCAGCCACAAGGGATGCTTGAGGCAGGCGAGATACCCGAGTCACTTAATTCTAACGATTATTCTATATCTTTTTTATTTTGCCTTAATCTTAAAAATTCTGGAATAGTAGCTCCAAGGTCTTTATTCTCGGAATTATAATATGGCGGTTGTTTGGCTAATCTGTTCTTAATTCTTTGTTGCTTTAAAGGTTGATTTGTTTCGAAACCTGTTGCAATAACCGTAACCTGTATCTCGCCTTCCATAGATTCATCTACTACAGCACCTACTATTATATTTGCTTCCTGATCTACAACGTCATAAATAATTTCAGAAGCTGAGGTCATATCTTCCAATGTCATATCTTTGCCGCCAGTGATGTTAATCACACAACCTTTGGCACCATCAATCCGTGCAGCCTCTAATAAAGGGCTATTCATTGCTGCTTGAGCAGCTTCTAATGCTCTAGACCTGCCAGAACCAATACCAATACCAAGGAGGGCAGTTCCAGCCTCTGTCATGACAGACCTAACATCAGCAAAATCTACGTTTACTAATCCAGGACACGTAATTATATCACTGATACCTTTAACTCCCATTCGTAAAACATCATCAGCATTCCTGAAAGCTTCTTGAAGTGGGGCACCTGCAATTACGTCTTTTAAACGATCATTTGGAATGACAATAAGTGTATCAACGTTTTCGGCTAATCTCAAGATCCCTTCTTCTGCTTGACGCATTCTTCTTTTACCTTCAAAAGAAAAAGGTTTGGTTACTATTCCAACCGTTAAAGCCCCACTTTGTTTGGCTACTTCGGCAACTACTGGTGCCGCTCCTGTTCCAGTTCCACCTCCCATGCCGGCTGCAATAAAAACTAAGTCTGAACCCTCTAGGGTTTGTTGAAGTTCATCTTTAGATTCCTCAGCAGCTTTTTGACCGATACTTGGGTTCCCTCCTGCTCCAAGACCTCTTGTTAAATTTTGACCTAATTGTACTCTTCTTTCCGCAGAAGATTGCAATAAAGCTTGTGCATCAGTATTAAGAACTCTGAATGAAACGCCCTCAAGATCGCTATCAATCATCCTATTTACAGCATTACTTCCACCACCACCGACACCAATAACTTCAATTTTGGCGTTCTGACTTGGAAGGATGTCTTTTGATTGATCAAAGTTTGGATTGTTTCCGAAGCTCATCTCTAAATAAAATCAAATACTAGTATTGGATGCATTATGAACTCACTAAGCTGTTATGTAGGAATTTCTTGAAGAAAATCCTTAAATGTTAACTTGTTGAGAATTTAAGCCAACAGTCTAAACACCCATAAACACTGTACTAATCAAAAAAACTTTTATGAAATTTGTTTTCAATTATTAGGATTTGAACACTTTAATTTTGGGATTGTTTGGGTCTGTTAAGTCGATATTATCTATTCTTTTTAATATATTTCCCCCTTTTAATTGATTTTTAATATCAAAAATTATTTGTAATTGAATTTCGATTATTTTTGGATCGATCCCTATAAATATTGTTTTTAAGCTTTTTTCTTCTAATGTTAAAAATCCATTTGGAGAAAATCTTATTTTAACGAATTCAACATCATTATTTTTTTGAGAATTCAAAATTTTTGATAATAACTCTCTAAAGTCTTCTTTCCAGCCAAAAACTCTACTGGATAATTTTTTAATTTTTTCTTTGTCTGAAAATTCCTCATTTATAAAAAAACCATCTTGATCAATGAAACCATTTATCTTTTCTCCTTTTAAAAGCTTCTCCCCGTAAGCTATTGGTGTTCTTGTTTTGATTAGGATTTTCAAACCAAAAGGGAATATCTGTCTGGAAATTGAGACATTCTCAAGAGATAAATTTCTTTTTAACTCTTTTTCAGTGTATTTGGTTTTTACAAATATCAACGGAGTTGGCAAATTAAGAGAAGAGTTAGCAACTATATCTTCGACAGAAAATAATTCGCTACCAAAAATTGAAATGTCTTGGTAATTAACTTTTTTGAAAGTTTTAAAGGTTAAAAAAGTTGTTAAAAATAGACATGTAATTAATAAAAAAGAATTTCTTTGTTTTACTTTTTGTTGATTCTTCACAAGTCACATCTAGCTTTTTCCATCAATTGATCCATCCATTCTCTAGCTTTTTCTGCATCTGAGAATGGAACATCCATCTCTTTCCCCTCTCCAATAAGTCTAAGCCTACACTTGCCTTGAGATTCATCAGTTAAAGGAGCTTCGCCTGAAGTAAGAGCCATTAATTCTACTAATTCAAGTTTTTTTATTGTGAAGCTATCTTTCTCTTCAAATGTCCCAGCTTCAAATGCACTCCATTTTAATTCACCATCTTTTAACAAGGCTCCACCAGAACTATCTAATTTACAAATTTCAGAACCACTAGCCCAATTTCTAAAAAGATTCTGCCTTCTTCTTTCCAGCCAGCCAAGAGCAGTTAATAGAACGAATATTAAAAGTAATGGTAACCAAAGTAGTCCATGCAGCATTTGACTTTACTCTATGAATCTAAGGATATATCAATTAGTTTAGCCACAAGTTGATCAATATTTAAACCTGAAGCATTCCAAAGCATGGGGAACATACTTTTACTTGTGAAACCAGGAATTGTATTTATTTCATTTAGAAAGATTTTATTTGAAATCTTTTCTAAAAAGAAATCTACCCTCGCAAAACCGTAAATATTTAATGCTCTGCAACTTCGAATGGCTATATCTTTAATTTGTTCAGAGATTTGAGAATCTATATCAGCTGGAATAATTATTTTATTATCCAACGAATATTTTGAGTCATAATCGTACCAATCTGTCGAATATAAAACTTCTCCAATTTCAGATGTAGAAAGTTTTATATTTCCAATTATTCCGCATTCAAGTTCTCTAACATCTAAACCTTCTTCGATAACAATTCTTGAGTCTATTTCCCAAGCCTTTTGTAGAGCATTAATGATTTCTGATTTATTCTTTGCCTTTGAAATACCAAGAGAGGAACCTGAATTGGCAGGTTTGACAAAAACAGGTAAATTTAATTTTTCAATAATTTCAATAGATAAATTATTTTTAACATTATCATCATTTATATTTTGATTTTGGATAGCCAAATAATTTAATTGTGGAATTGCTAAATGTGAAAATATTTTTTTCATCAATATTTTATCCATTCCTAAAGCAGATCCTAAAATCCCACTGCCTACCAAGGGTTTTTGGGTAAATCTTAATAATCCATGAATTGCTCCATCTTCTCCATTTTGACCATGTAATAAGGGGAACCATATATCAATATTTTGAAACTCAACATTTTGTAGAAAGTTAATTTCTCCTTTAGGCAAAACTTGGTACTTATTGGATGTATTATCTCTACAATTTTCTTTTAATATTTCTAAAGATTGATTGTTATTAAACCACACTCCATATTTATTTATATAAAAAGCCTTCACATTAAATCGTTCTTTGTTTGTTTTGGAGATTAAGGATTTAAAAACTGTTTTGGCTGAAGATATTGATACATTATGTTCATTTGAATTTCCCCCAAAAATTATTCCAATACTTTTTTTTTCTTTCCTTACCATTTAGAAAATTATTTATAAATTTGACCACTTAAAGAAAAAGATCTTGCATCTGTTATTTTTACATTGAGTTCGTCTCCAAATGAATAATTAAAGTCAATGTTTTTTGGGATTTCTACAAAAGTAAGTCTGTTTGTTCTTGTCCTGCCCATCATTTGTGAGGTGTTTTTGGGATTCAAGCCTTCTATCAAAACACTTTCAATATTATTTAAGTATCTTTGATTTCTTTTTCTTGAGGTTGTATCAACAAGTTCGTTGATTTCTTTTAATCTTTCTTTTTTAACTTCTTCAGGAATTTGATTATCCCATATTGCTGCAGGTGTGTTAGGCCTTGGGGAATAAGCTGCGGTCATTACTTGATCGAAACCAATGTCAGCTATTAGTTTTAAAGTATCTCGATATTGTTGATCCGTTTCTCCAGGAAAAGCAACTATTGCATCTGCGGTAATTGATGCCTCTGGCATTAATAATCTTATGTTTTCAATTATTTTTTTATATTTATCAATTTTATAACCCCTCGCCATTAATCTCAGGATTTCATCATTCCCACTTTGGAATGGAATATGAAAATGCTCACAGACTTTATCTAATTCATAACATGCTTTAATAAGTCTTTTTGAAAAATATCTTGGATGACTAGTAGCAAATCTTATTCTTCTTATTCCCTCAACATCATGAATAAAATAAAGAAGATCTGTCAAAGTATTTGCTTTACTGCCATCTTTTTTTATCCCAGGAAGATCTCTACCATAGGCATCAATATTCTGACCTAGAAGAGTTACCTCTTTAAAATTATTAATAGCTAAAGTTTTTATTTCACTCTTAATTGCATCAGGATATCTTGATTGTTCTTTTCCTCTAACAGAAGGGACTACACAATAAGAGCATCTTTCATTGCAACCATAAATAATATTAACCCACCCACAAATTGAACTATCTCTTCTAGCATTTGTAATGTCTTCAGATATAAAAGTTTCTTCAGTAGCGATAACTTGATTACCCGACTCAACTCTGCCTAAAAGATTTTCAAGATTATTTACATGTTGAGGCCCCATAATTAAATCAAGTTCAGGCACTCTTCTTAAAAGAGACTCACCCTCTTGTTGAGCAAGGCAACCAGCTACTACTAATTTTAAATTTGGATAATTATGCTTTCTTTTGACTTGCTTTCCCAAAAAACTATAAACCTTTTGCTGAGCACTATCTCTTATTGTACAGGTATTGTATAAGACTAAATCAGCTTTTAATTCGTCAACAGCTCTTGAATATCCCATTTTTTCAAGAGTACCAGCCATCCTTTCGGAATCTGCTTTATTCATTTGGCAACCAAAAGTTGTTATCCAATAACTACCGATAGAGGAATCTTTATTAGTTTTTTTTTCTTCTTGTATTGGTTTTGTTAGCACTTTGCTAAAAGTTCTGAAGGGATTTGTTAATTCAAAATTATAATTTAAATAATTTTGGAGCCATATTTTTAAGGGCGAGCGAGGGGATTCGAACCCCCGAATAGCGGCGCCACAAGCCGCTGCCTTAACCACTTGGCGACGCCCGCCTCATATCTATAAATTTAACAACTAGTGCGTAAAATTTCACGCTTATTTCCATTTTTTAGAAGATTTTGAATTATTTTCTTACTTTCTAACTAAGTATTATTGATGTTTTAAAATGAAGTAAAAGGAAATTAAATTTTGAGCAATTCTGGAAAATTAGAGGTTCTCATACCAAGAAGCCTTTGTGAAATAGAAAATGCTGATAACCTTAAGGTAGATGATGAGAATTTTGCTTCTGTTTTTGTTGCTTGGGAAAAAGGGATTGTTTCTGAACTAAAGCCTATAAATATTAAAAATAAAAAGCCTAAAAAAATTCTTTTTCCAAGATTTGTTGAAACTCATTCACACTTTGATAAATCTTTTATTTTTGGAGAGTTCCCTAATTTTAAATCTGACTATGAAGAGGCATTATCAGTAAATTTAGAAGAGCATAAAACCAGGACTATAAATAAAGTTTTGGAGAGAGCTGAAAAATCATTAAACCTGGCACTTAAAAATGGTTATAGAGCCATAAGGAGTCATGTTGATACCTACGAAACTCAGGATCATAATATTTGGGATGAGCTTTTTAAACTCCAAAAAAAATATTCTTCTAAGTTGAAATTACAGTATGTAGCATTAGCCCCATTAGAATTTTGGGATACCCCACGCGGAGAGGAATTGGCAAAATTGTTTTCTAAGGAAAAGGGTATTTTAGGAGGTGTTCTTATTCCCCCTTTTAATAGAATAAAAATAAAACAATTACTTTCTAAGACCCTCTTGCTTGCAGATAAATATAATTTAGAAATTGATCTACACATAGATGAATCAACTATTGAGCCAGGAGCAGGCATTAAAGTTTTATTGGAAACTATTGATAGATTAAATGTTAAAGTCCCAATAACTTGTAGTCACTTAAGTAGTATTTTGTTTTTAGATAACAATGAAATACTTCATCTTGGAAGCGAAATTGCTAAGAAAGACATAAAAGTGATTGCATTGCCTCTTACAAATTTCTGGTTGCTCAATCGCAGAGATAAAAGTATATCTTTAAATAGACCAGTTGCCCCAATCAAGCAGCTACAGAAATCATTAGTCGATGTTTCTATCGGGAGCGATAATGTTCAAGACCCTTGGTATCCATTTGGTAATTATGATCCTTTTTATTTGATATCTCTTGCAATGCCTATGCTTCAATTAAATCCTTGGGAAAGATTGACTTTATCTTCCATCCTTTTATCACCAAGTAGATTATTAAATTTAAATTGGGACGGGTTGGTTAGAAAAGGATGTCCTGTTGATTTTGTGGTTTTAGATGCTGAAACGTGGGCTGATATTTTTTCAAGTAATTTAAAAAGAGAAGTTCTTATAAATGGCGAATTGTATAGGTAATCAATTATTTTATATTTAAAGTAAGAAATTATTAATGTCATTAAGAAATTCAAAATTAATAGAAAAATTACAAAAAGTTGATAATTTAGAAATTATTGAAAACACTTCCGATGTAAAAAGACTTTCAAAAGACTTCTATAACTATTCTCCAATTCTTGAAAAAAGACTAGATGGATGTATCGCTGATTTCGTGGTTAGACCTATTGATCAAATTGCGGTAAAGAAGGTAGCAGAAATTTGTTGGCAATTTTCTACCCCACTTACTTTAAGAGGTTCAGGTACAGGTAATTATGGACAAGCTGTTCCTCTGTTTAAGGGCATTGTTATGCAAATGAATTATTTAAATAAATTAGAGGAATTTTATCCAGAGACAGGTTTTGTAAAGGTACAATCTGGATGCTTAATGGGAGATTTAAATAAAGAACTAGAAAAATATGGAAGAGAATTAAGGTTACTTCCAAGTACATGGAAAACTGCAACTATAGGAGGTTTTATCGCAGGTGGCTCAGGAGGTATTGGATCAATTAGATGGGGATTTTTAAGAGATCCAGGAAATCTTATAGGTCTAGAAGCTGTAACTATAAATGAAGAGTCTAAATTACTAAGATTTGATGCTGAAGAATCAGAACCTTTAAATCACGCGTATGGAACTAATGGAATTATTACTTCTTTATTAATTGCGACTGATATTAAACGAAATTGGTACTCAATAGTAATTGACTGTGAAGAGTTAAATAAGACAATCGAAATTTTAAAAACATGTACTATTGCAGCAATTGACCTGAGGCTTGGCGCAATTCTTGAAAAAGAAATTGTAGATCAAATGCCTATTTGGTTCAAAGGTAAATCTACAAGTCATAAGATTTTGCTTCAGTCAACACTTGGGGGGATAAAAACTATTGAACTAATTTGTAAAAAATATCAAGTTAAATCTATTCTTCTTGGACAAGAGGATCAATTATCAAATGGGATCTCTGAAGTGGTATGGAACCATACAACGCTGCATATGAGAGCAAAGGATAAAAAGTGGACATATTTACAGATGCTTTTACCTTTGGATAAGGAATTAGAATTAATAAATTTGTTGAGAGAAAAATGGGGTAAGAATATTCTTTGGCATATTGAAGCAGTATCTCAACAAGGGGTCCCCAGATTAGCTGCTTTGCCAGTAATAAAATGGAATGGTTCAGATCAATTAAATCAAATAATTGAAAATTGTAAGAAACTTGGAGCAATTATTTTTAATCCTCATGTTTTAACTGTTGAGGGAGGTGGCTTAGGAGTCATTGACTCTGATCAAGTAAAAGCAAAATTAAAATTTGATCCTAAAGGATTATTAAATCCTGGTAAATTGCAAGGATGGGAAATAAAAGATGAGTTTAATATCTAAATCTTTTGCTTATTTGCAAATTTAATAAACTCTGCAACTAAAAAAATTGAACCTGTTATTACGGGATTACATTTTGGCCATTCTTTTAGCCCCAATAGATAATTAAAAGCAAGATCAAATCTTTCAAACTCAAATATATTTAAATTATTAAGGTCATTAATCTCAGGTAAGTCTTTTAATTTCCAACTTGCTTGATTAGGGACTGGAACTAGTAATACGTAATCATTTTTTTTGATAAGAACTTTAATCATTGCGGCAATATCTTTTTGTTTCTGGACTCCTAAAATCCAATAAACCCCTTTCTTATTATTATTCCAAGTTTTCCTTTCTTCTGAAAGGGCTTTTGCTGCAGAGTAATTATGTGCAGAATCTATAAGTACTTTTTTATTAAAACATTTAATTAATTCTAGCCTCCCATTCCATCTTGTTTTTTTTAGCCCTTTTTTGATAGAGCATTCTTTAAGACTAAATCCTAAATTATTTAGTGCTTCAATGACTCCAATAGCAACTGCTGCATTTTGTCTCTGAAAATTTCCTTTTAAACCAAGTTCATAATTCCTTGGTAATGATTTCTTCCATATTATTTTGGCACCTACTTCTTTAGCTCTTGTTTTAATGATTTCTTTAACTTTAATATCTTGATTGCAAGTGATAACAAATGCATTTTTTTCAATAACAGCAACTTTCTCTTTAGCAATTTTTTCAATTGAATCTCCAAGATACTCTTTATGGTCTAGATCTATATTTCCAATAGCAATTATTGGCCTTAAATGATGTGCTGTAGTTGCATCTAATCGTCCACCTAAACCAGCTTCAAGAATTAATAAATCTACTTTTTTAAATTCAAAAAACTTAAGTGCACAGCAAATTATTTGTTCAAAAGGAGATAATTTTTTGATTGAAAGATTATTTTGTATGTTCTTAAGCAATCTTTCAAATTCTTCCTTATTAATATTTTCTTTATTTACTCTAATCCTTTCACATATATCTAGAAGGTGGGGAGAAGTAGTTACCCCAATGTTCTTTCTTTCTATATAAAGAATATTTTCTATAAAAGCTGTAATAGAACCTTTACCATTGGTTCCAACTATTTGAATCGCAGGAATATTTTTGCAGGGATCATTTAATTCCCTAAGAGCTTTTTTTACTCTTGATAATCCTAATTGAATGTTTTCCCTTTCGGATTTGGGCGAGAGGAAATCAAAATTCTCAACGTTCACTTTTCTCAAAACTACTTGAATTTATAGCTCTTCAAAAATTAAATCTAACTTTCTTAAAAGAATATTGATTTCATTTTTTGAAATTATTAATGGTGGTACAAATCTAACCACGTTTCCTCCTGCCGGTACCAGAAGTAAACCTTTATCAAAAGCTTTTAATGTGATTGTTTTTGCATCAGTGTAGGTGTCATTTATAACAAGACCTTGTATTAATCCTAATCCCCTAATTCCATTAATAATATTAGGAAATTTAGCTGAAATTTTTGTGAAACCCTTTTTTAACTGATTACCTCTTTCAAAAACGTTATTAAGAATTTTTCGTCTTGTAATTTCTTCTAAAACTGTTAACGCAGCTCTACAAGCAAATGGGTTGCCACCAAAAGTACTGGCGTGATCTCCTGGGGAAAAAATGTTCGCTTTTTGTTTTACTAATAAAGCACCAATAGCATGTCCTCCTCCTAATCCTTTAGCCAATGTGAATCCATCAGGTTCGATTTCTAGATTCTCATACCCCCACATTTTTCCTGTTCTTCCTACCCCACTCTGAACTTCATCAAGAATTAAAAGGGAATTATTCTTATTACAAATTTCTCTTAATTCTTTGAAAAATACCTTTTCACCAGGTATTACTCCCCCTTCTCCTTGAATGGGTTCAATTAAAATCCCGGAAACTTTTTGACCATTGTTTTTAAATTCCTCAAATAATTTTTTTACTGAAGCAATATCGTTATATTTGAAAAACTTAAAGCCTTTAACCATTGGCTCAAAACCTTTTTGGTATTTGGGCTGGCCAGTAGCGCTTAAAGTTGCAATTGTTCTGCCATGAAAGCTAGATTCGGCAGTAAGAATAAAAGAATCTTTACCTGCATGTGCTCTATTACCATGCTTTTTTATCAATTTAATCGCTGACTCATTTGCCTCGGCACCACTGTTGCAGAAAAAAACACTTTCAGCGCAACTCTGTTTGGTTAGATATCTGCTTAATACTTCCTGCTCTTCAATTTTGTAGAGATTTGATATGTGTTGAACTTTTTTTAATTGAGCAGATAACTTTCTCCTCAAGACCCTATCGCTATGCCCAAGACTACATGTGGCTATTCCAGCAACGGCATCAAGATATTTTTTCCCTTTATTATCCCATAGCCAACAGCCATTACCTTTCTTGAAAGTTATATTAAATCTAGTATAAGTATTCATTAGAGTGGGAGCGGTCGGACTTGAACCGACATACCCGAAGGTGCCGCATTTTGAGTGCGGTGCGTCTACCAATTCCACCACGCTCCCATTGCTTTCTCAGCGATTAACATCTGAGAAAATCATAGCAAAAATAGGCTTTTTTGGCACTATTTTGAGGTCTATGGAAGTACCGCATTCTGTTTACCTGAAATGCTGTGCATCCACACATAAATTCTAAAAGGTAAAAAATGATAGACAGAATTCTTATTTAATTAGTAATATTTGAATGGATCTTACATCCAGATAGCGGCGAAGAACTTGGTCTTATGACCCGCAGCCAACCATCTTATTAAGAACGGTGGCAATACCAAGATTGATGTATCTACTTAATCCAATGAATTCAAATTCCATAAACCAGCCAACATATCTTCCTTGTAAGTATTGTGGATTTCCAGTAAAGATATCTCCAAAATATGCTTGGATGATTAAAGATAAGCGCTTCACAACAAGTGCAGCATGTTGTTCACCAGAAAACCCAAGAGTATTAGGGATGAGAATACAAACTATAGAAGAAAAAGAATGAACCGCTTACTACTTGCACCGCTACATTAAATACGATTGACAGTCGATCTAAAATAAGGGGCAATTAGCTCCTTTTTTTATGGCAAAAAAAGATTGGAAAAAAGTTTTCAACTTAAATTCTTATGAATGGTGGAGAAATCATAGAAGGGTTGTAACTTTTGCTTTATTGTTATTTGCGTTTGGTTCATACCTAAAATATCCATATGTAAAATACCTGAAAATTAAAGATATTTGTGCAAGGTGGACTGGTAATGAAATTAATTTTTTGGAAGTCAGAAAGAAACTAAATGTTGACATAAAAAACGGAGGAGATGTGTGGGGCTACTGTAGGTTTTACGAATAGATTATGAATATTGGAGATAAAAAAGAGTTAACTACTGAAGAGATAAAAACTTTGAGTCAAGAACAATTTGAGGCTTATGTTCAGAAGGAAGATTCTCAAACTTTGAATGAAATTCTTGAACTTAGGGGTAATCTTCCAATATTTGATGAGGATGATGAAGAGAAAGATAAAAAAGTTTGTGCAGACCTAATAGAAAAATGTCAAAAATATATGGCTGAGGAAGATAAGGATATTGATGCTTTTAAAGAAGTATTTAAAACAGCCCAATCTTTATTAAAAAATTCAACAACTTTATCTGATAAGGAAAGAATACAACTTCATATCGTAAAAGGAAATATTCAAGATGATGTTAGAGAAAATTATGGTGGAGCAATAAATGAGTATAAAAAAGCATTGAAAATAGACTCTGAAGATTGGTCTATTTGGTACAACTTAGGGGTTAGTTATGGGAGAAAAGGAGAGGCTGATTTAGCAATTTCTATTTATAAAAAAGTAATAAAGCTAAATCCTGAAAGTGGAGCTTCTTATTACAACAGGGCGGTTCAATATTTAACTAAAAATGAGTTTGATAAAGCATGCGGTGACTTTCATTGTGCACAAAGACTAGGCATT
This sequence comes from uncultured Prochlorococcus sp., assembly GCA_902572065.1. Next base: position 12,415 of record CACGEL010000009.1, on the reverse strand, counting down.
GATCAAGCAAGTTTTGCTATAAAAAAATATTGTGAATTTGAAGATTAAAGTGCAGAAGTTTAAATGGCGGCTTTTAATCTATAATTTTTAACCAAAAATTGGAACCGCATCTAGTTTTTCTTATGTGTGGCTTAGTGGAATTGAAAATTTCTGAATAAGGGAAAGGCCTTTGGAACTATTTTTAATGGTTCAGTTGCATATATGTAGTAAATTAGAAGGGCATTTTGAGTGCGGTGCGTCTACCAATTCCACCACGCTCCCAAGGCTTTTCAAGAATAAACAACTTTTTTCATTATAACCATAATTTATGTATTGACTACTTTCCCTGCTCTATCAATAATGGACTGCGAAAAAATAAATAATAATTAAAAAATCTTAAATTAAACACATTTATTGAAGAATAACGCCAAAAATACAATTCGTTAAACACTTTTGATACGTTTATGTATCTCTGAGGGATTATTTAAGGGTCTTTAAGGAATTTGGCTTCACAAATAGTTATATTATGTTATATTACTTAGTAAAACTATCAAACATGACAAGTATCAAAGCAAAAAGTAGAACTCAAAAATTATCATTCAGATTAGCTCCTTATCTTTTTATTGCAGTAGCCATTTTCACTGCATTTGGTTCTAACAGTGGTACATGGGTGTGAATGATTTAAGAATTATTGGCTTAAATAAACACTGGTCTGTTCGTTTTTTAATAATATCTTTTCTTTTCATTGGTTGTATTTCACTTATTAACGTTGCCAATGTTTAATATTAAATATTTAAGCCACTTTAATTAAAGGTAAATCATCTTTATTTAATTCCCCTCCCTCAAATGTTGACTGAGAAATTATCTCTTTTGTTTTTTCTCTAGTTATTTGAGCACCTAACTGCGAGAGCTTTAATTCAAAATTTTCATAACCTCTATCTAAATGTTCAAGTCCATAAATGCGACTAACTTCACTTGAGATTAATGCTGCAATCACAAGAGCCGCCGATGATCTTAAGTCAGATCCAACTAATGTCATGCCATTTAATTTATTAACTCCTATAATTTCAGCCACATTATTTTTTAATGTTATTGAACTCCCCATTTGATTTAGAAGCTCAACATGATTCATTCTCTTTTCAAAAATTGTTTCAGATATCTTAGATCTACCTTTAGCAATAGTCATTAGGACCATGAATGGAGCCTGTAAGTCGGTAGGAAAACCTGGGAATGGAGCAGTTTTTATATCTACAGCTTTGATATGATTACCTTTTATTGAAATCGAATTCCCTTTTTTGATTATTTTACTACCACTTTCCTCTAGCTTATCTAATACTGCCTCTAAATGATTTGGGATTACTGGAGAAACTGTAATTGAAGAGGAAGTTGCAGCAGCAGCTATTAAAAAAGTTCCTGCTTCTATTCTGTCGGGGATTACTTTATGAGAGCAGCCATGAAGTTTTTTCACTCCATCAATAATGATTTTTTCTTTACCAGAATCATAAATTTTAGCTCCCATTTTATTTAACATCTGACATAAATCTTGAATTTCAGGTTCTCTTGCAGCATTCTCTATTATTGTTCTCCCTTCTGCTAAGGATGCAGCCATTATTAAAGTTTCAGTAGCTCCAACACTTGGACAATTTAATCTGATATTTGCACCGTATAATCTACTTTTATTTCCTAATAGTTTTGCCTTGACGATATCTTTTTCAATAATAATTTGGGCACCTAGTTTTTTAAGACCACTTATATGCTCGTTAATAGGTCTTTTCCCAATATTGCACCCTCCTGGTAAAGGTATTGAAGCCTCTCCAAATCGTGCTAATAATGCTCCAATACAAAAAAAACTAGCTCTTAATCCATTTACTAGTTCATATGGAAGTTCTTTAATGGATATATTCGTTGAATCAATTATTAATTGATTATCTTTAGTTTGTAACTTAACCCCTAAATTTTTTAGGATATTACCCATTTTCTCAATATCTGTAAGCAGAGGAACATTATCTAATATGATTTTTTCGTTAGTTAGTAATGATGCTGCGAGTAATACTAAAGCTGAATTCTTGGCTCCACTTATTTTGACCTCTCCTCTTAAGGTACTTCGGCCAATAATCTTTAAATTTTGGTATTTAAGATATGGCTTATTGTTTACCTCGAACACGATTTAGAATTATTTTTGTTTTTTTATAATGACAAATTAACTCTATTAAGTCTACCTTTCTTAACGTGATGAATATTAATTAATAGTTAATGGGTATTAATTTTAAATTGCTAAGACTTAAGATTTAAAGAAATAATTGATCAAAATATTTAAGAAAGTAAAATAAGATTAATATCAAAATAAATTTAAATTATCATAGAAAATATTTTTCCAAAAATAACTAGCAAAAGTAATACTTTAGTTAAAAGATTTAGATCTTTCAAACAAGGATCTAAAACAAAAGATAAAGATTATTTTTGCATAGAAGGTACTCATTTGATCGAAGAATTTTTGAATTCTGGTAATCATCCTTCAAAAATTTTAGCAACTGAAAAATGGCTTTATAAATATGAGGAACTCTCTCAAAAATTTAATAAATCATTAATTTCTGTTGTTTCAGAAGAAGTTTTAGCTTCTGCAGTATCTACAAAAAATCCAGATGGAGTGGCAGCTTTAGTTGATGTTTCTTCAATCCTTAATTGTGACTTTAATAATCAAGATGATTTTATTCTTGTCCTTGATAGGATTCAAGACCCTGGGAATATGGGAAATCTATTTAGAACAGCTTTAGCTGCTGGTGTGAACAAAATATTGTTAGCTGGAGGGGCTCACCCATTAGGACAAAAGGTATTAAGATCTTCATGTGGATCTGTTTTTCATTTACCATTTAAAAGATTTGATGGAGGTGAAGAAGAAATAGTTAATTCTTTACTGAAATCATTAAATCAATTGTCAAGGAATGGGTTCCAAATACTTTCTACGAGTAGCCATATTCAAAATCCTAATAAATTCCAAAAACCATATTGGGAAGTTGATTGGTCTAAACGAACTGCAATTATATTGGGTAATGAAGGGAAAGGTATTCATAAAAGAATTCAAGAAGCTTTTAATGAAACAATTACTATTCCGCATAGCGAGCTTGTAGAATCATTAAATGTGGCTTGTGTTGCAGTTCCATTATTGCTTGAACGAAAAAGAGTCGCATATACTTCTACTTCAAGAATACAAAAGTGACTGATCCAAATTTTGACTTTGATTTAATTGTAATTGGTGCAGGATACGGAGGATTTGATGCCGCGAAACATGCTGCTGGTAAGGGACTAAAAGTCGCTATAGTTGAATCTTCTGATATGGGAGGTACTTGTGTTAACAAGGGGTGTGTACCCTCTAAAGCGCTTTTGGCTGCAAGTGGGAAAGTCAGAGAAATGGCTGCTTATGAACACTTAGCCAAATTTGGTATTCATGCTTCCCCAGTAAGGTTTGAGAGATCGAAAATTGCAGATCATGCAAATAATTTAGTTTTAAATGTTAGAGAAAATTTAACAAAAACTCTTAAAAGGAGTGGAGTTGAAATTATTTTGGGTATTGGAAGACTTGAAGGAAATCAAAAAGTGGGTGTGAGAGATAAAAATGGAATCGATAAAATCTTCAAATCTAAAAATATTGTTATAGCAACTGGCTCTTCTCCTTTTGTGCCTCGTGGAATAACTTTGGATAATAGAACAGTATTTACTAGTGATGATGCGGTTAAACTTGAGTGGCTTCCGAGATGGATAGCAATTATTGGCAGCGGATATATAGGATTGGAATTTGCTGATGTCTATACCGCGCTAGGTTGTGAAGTTACCATGATCGAGGCTTTGGAAAATATTATGCCAACATTTGATCCAGACATTACAAAAATTGCTAAGAAGAGCCTTATTCAATCAAGAGATATAGATACAAAATCAAATGTCTTTGCGACAAAAATAACACCTGGATGTCCAGTAAAAATAGAATTAACAGATGCAAAATCTAAAGAAGTTGTTGAAACTTTAGAAGTTGACGCTGTACTAGTAGCAACTGGTAGAAGTCCAAATAGTAATAATCTAAATCTTGAGTCTGTTGGGATCGAAACAGTAAAAGGTTTTATTCCTATAGATGATCAAATGAGGGTTAAAAATGGTGATGAAATAATACCTAACATTTGGGCTGTTGGAGATGTGACTGGCAAACTAATGCTTGCCCACACAGCGGCAGCGCAAGGTACTATTGCTGTTGATAATATTTGTGGTGCTGATGTCGAAATTAACTATAAAAGTATCCCTGCTGCAACCTTTACTCACCCTGAGATTAGTTCAGTTGGTTTATCTGAATCTGAAGCTAAAGAAATATCGGCAAAAGAAAATTTTACTTTGGGAGTTGTCAAAAGTTTCTTTAAGGCTAATTCAAAAGCATTGGCTGAATTGGAGAGTGATGGGATGCTCAAGTTGATTTTCAATAAAGATAGTGGGAAAGTATTAGGTGCGCATATTTTTGGGTTACATGCAGCTGATTTGATTCAAGAAATTTCGAACGCTATTGCAAGGAACCAAGGTGTCATTGAATTATCTACAGAAGTACATACTCATCCCACTCTTAGTGAAGTAGTTGAGGTCGCATATAAACAAGCGGCTTCTCAAGTAAAATAGTATTTTTAATTAATGGAAATAAGACGTAGGCCACCAAACCCAACAGTTAAAGTAGAAAACTTAGAATATGCTGTACCTCACAGAGAAGCACAAGCAAAAAATATTCTCGAAGAAATTGTATGGCATAAGGATATTGAAATTAAAAATTTTAAAAAAATAGTTTCTTTGGAAGATCTAATAAAAAAGATTGATAAACTTCCTGCTCCTAAAGATTTCTATAAAAGTATCTTGGAGTCGAAAATAAAACCAGGAGTGATTGCTGAAATAAAAAAAGCTAGCCCTAGTAAAGGTGTTATTAGAGAAGATTTTAATCCTGAAGAGATAGCGCTTTGTTATGAAGGATTAGGTGCATCATGTATATCAGTGCTCACCGATATAAAGTTTTTTCAAGGAAGTTATGAAATACTTGAAACTGTAAGGAAATCAACTAATCTCCCTTTACTCTGCAAAGATTTTATTATTTCTGCTTATCAGATTTATAAAGCAAGAGTATCTGGAGCTGATGCAATATTGTTAATCGCAGCAATTTTAAGCGATGACGATTTAATTTATTTAAAAAAAATTGCTGTTAATTTAGGGATGAGCGTTCTTGTTGAAGTCCATAACGAGAATGAATTAGAAAGGATATTAAAATTAAAATCCTTTAATTTGATCGGAATAAATAATAGAGACTTAAAGACTTTTAAAACAGATTTAAAAACATCAATGGAGTTGATGAATATATATTCAGATATATTTTTAAAACAAAATATTCTTCCCATTAGTGAATCCGGAATTAATTGTGCAGAAGATTTAGAATCCCTTAGATATATTGGCATCAAAGGTGTATTGATTGGTGAAACTTTTATGAAGGAGAGAGACATTAAAAAATCTTTCAAGAAATTATTTAATTCAATTTAATTCTGACTGCAAATCGTGCTATAAAAATGAATAAAAAGAATTGTATTTAATATAGATGCAGGCTGTAATATTAACCGGTATAATCGCTGGATTTGTGCATGTAGTAAGTGGTGCGGATCATCTAATCGCAATGGCACCGGCATCGATAAATAATCCCCAAAAAGCTCTCAAAAATAGTTTTTCATGGGGCTTGGGTCACTCTTCTGGAGTTCTCTTATTAGCTTTCCTAGCAATTTTTATTAAAGATATTACGCCATTAAGCAAATTATCCAATATTGCCGAATTTCTAGTTGGAATTTCTCTTCTAATTGTTGGAGTATTTGCTATAAAAAATTCTTTTCAATTAAGTATGCACTCGCACTCTCACAAGCATGAGAATGGAATTGCACATCGTCACTTTCACTTCCATGTTAAGGAGCAAAAAAATAATAATAAGCACTCCCATGCTTTAACAGGTTTAGGTTTACTTCACGGTTTAGCTGGAGGTTCGCATTTTCTCGCAGTTCTTCCAGCATTAGCCCTACCTTTAACAAGTGCTTGCTTTTATTTGATTTCATATTTGATTGGTTCATTAATTAGCATGAATCTATTTACTTGTTTAATATCTTTTACGACCTTTAACGCAAGTCAAAAATTTATTAAAAGATTAATAGCTTTTGCGGGAGGGCTTTCCTTTTCAATGGGGTTATTTTGGATTCAAAGAAGTGCTTCTATTTTTTTGAATTAAGAAATTATTTAATTTAGGAATTATTAATTTAGAGGTAACAATCCCAATGATTCTTTCGTTATTTACTAATCCAAATTTATTACTATCTTCGCTAAATTCAATATTGTCACCAAGAACCTCAATATTATTTTGATTTACTAAATTAATCCTTTTAATAAGACTTTTATTTTTAAGTGGATGATTAAAAATAACTACTTTTCCAGTTTTAAGTTCTGAGTTATCTCCCTTGTAATTTTTAAAAAATACAATGTCACCTTCTTTGAGTGAAGGCAACATAGAGTCCCCATAAATAATGGCGGTTTTTCTTAAACCTAAGAAAAATAAAATTAAGTCAAATAAACTTTTGAAGATAATTTAGATTAACTAGCTTTTACAAAGGCGTCAGATCTTCCTTTTGATGCCCAGAAAATATTATGAATCTTTTCTACATAACTCATTAGTTCTTCAGCTTGAGCTAAATCAATATTAACCTTACAGGCACTGCATAATTTAGCTGCCTTCCAAATGGTTTCATGTAAATCAGGATAAGTCTCCAAGTGGACTGGTTTAAAGTAATCTGTCCATAAAATTAGAATTTCTTTTTTTGTTTCTTTCGCTTGATCTTCTTTAACTGCAACATATCTAGAAAATGTATTACTGTAAGCAGCCCACTCTTCTGAGTCAGTACTAGAGGGAGGATCTAGAGCAATAAGTTTTTTAGTCATTGATAAAACTGCTTCAGCTGCAACTCTCGTAGATGCTGGATCATATACACCACAAGGCCCGTCGCAATGAGCATGTACTTTCATTGGGGATTTTCTATTTAAAAAAGAATTGATGAATTTACTTAACATTTCTAATTATTAGTTGTTGTATATATATTACTTGGAGATTAACTAAATTGAAAAGTCTTGGATATTTTTCTTACTTAATTTAAGTGACTTTTAATAATTCAACTTCAAATATCAAAGTTGCATTCGCGGGGATCACATTTCCTGCACCTCTTGAGCCATATCCAAGTTCTGGTGGAATTGTTAATTTTCTTTTTCCTCCAACCTTCATTCCTGCAACACCTTCATCCCAACCTTTTATCACTCGTCCAGCACCCAAGGGGAAGCTAAATGGAGCTCTGCCGATACTTGTATCGAACTGGGTACCGTCTTCAAGAGTCCCAGTGTAATTAACAGCAACTGTCTGCCCAGCACTAGCTTCATCTCCCTCCCCATTAACAATGTCTGCAATAATTAGACCACTTTCTGTTGTCCTTGAATTAATGTCTGATTGAGTTTCTTCTGCCATAGCGAAAAGTATAGGATTTGGATCTGATGGGTCTAATTCAAATATATTCTTATTTGAAACATTTGTTAGTTTTGCAAGAGGTGTTTTTTGAGCTAATTGAGTTTCTGCTTCAACCGCATTGACAACTTGAGGTGAATTAAATTGACTGAAAATAGTTAATGAAATACAAAAAACAAAGACTGCAAAACTAATAAAGACTTCTTTCACTTTAATTTTGAAAGTTACTAAAACTAATATTACAGAATAAAGGTACAATAAAGGGTGATTTTAAATTTAATTTTGAAATTTTAGATTGTTAATCTCAACTCAAATTAAAAGTTTAAGACAATATTTTTACCCGTGTTTAGGTGGAATCTTAGGAGGAATTTCAGTTGCAACACACTTTTGGCTGATATTTATGCCGATATCTTTATTTATTTTATGGAAGGGAAGTCGATTAAAAATAGCAAATTTTTGGTGGGGTTTTTTCTTTATCTTGATAAGTCATTCTTGGCTTTATGATCTTCATCCATTAACTTGGCTAGGTTTTTCATGGCTTGCAAGTTTAATAATCACCATTTCAATATTATTATTTTGTTCTTTATTAGGTGGGTTATTAGTTTATTTATGGGGAATTTTGGTTAAAAAAATTCTCTGGAAAGAAGATGTTTTTAAAATGAAGATTTATCCATTAACCGTAAAAGTAGTTTTTTTATCTTTTGCTTGGGGTATTGGTGAATTGATACTTTCTCAAACTCCTTTTTTTTGGATAGGTTTAGGTGGAAGTCTTATCCCAGGAGATAGTTATCTTGCTGGGTTAGCAAGATGGATTGGTGCAAGTGGTTTATGCACAGTACAAATATTAATTGGATTTTGGATTTTTTTATGTCATGGTAGGTGGAGAAGAAAACTACAATATAAAAAAACATTTATTTTCGGAATTTTAGTCATCATTCTTTTACATTTGTTTGGAGGTTTAACAAATTCAATAAATAGAAATTATGAATATCCAGTAGCTATTTGGCAAACAAATATACCAACAAGAGAAAAATTAAAAATAGATGGTGAATTTATTAAAGGAAAACTATCTATCGCTCAAAAATATGCTTTAGCAAATAAAGCAAAACTTCTAGTTGCTCCTGAAGGGACTTTGCCTAATAATTTTTATCTATCAAAAAGCAGTAAAGTCAATATTTTATCAGGAGGTTTCAGGAATTTTAAAAATGAGTTAAGAAGTTCTTTCCTCGGATTCCAAATTGGAGATCAATCTTTTTCGTCTTTTATAGATAAAAATAGACTTGTTCCATTTGGTGAAAAAATACCAAGATTTATGGATAATTTTTCAAGAGGATTATCTGCCTTTGGAGGGATTCAACCAGGTTCTGATTCAAGATTTTTTGAGTCTAAATTTACACCACCTTTGGCAGTAGCTATTTGTTACGAGATTAGTGATGGATTGAAAATAAGAAAGGCTATTAACAGTGGTGCAAAACTAATAATAACCTCAGCTAATTTAGACCCCTACCCAACAAAGCTCTATAATCAATTCCTTTCTTTGGCTAGATTAAGAAGTATTGAAAATAATAAAGATAATCTAATTGTCTCAAACACTGGCCCTTCAGGTTTAGTGCGTGATGATGGAAAAATAATTCAACTTTTGGATTTAAATACTGAGCAAAATGAAATAGTGTTCCCTAATTTTTCATCCGAAAAGACTTTCTATACAAAACATGGAGATAAGCCTATTTTGTTATTGTTTATATTTTTTATGGGATTAAATATTTTTGGAAAACTAATTAATCAATCCACCACCTAATAAAATTTCTCCTTTATAAAAAACTGCAGCTTGCCCTGGCGTAACTGAACTTTGACTTTCTTCGAAAATTAATTTAAATGATTTAGTTGGGCTATCTGAATTTTTCAAAGGAATTAAAGTCCCTTTGACTGGATGACTTCGATATCTTATTTGAGCTTCAACCTCAATCTCCTTATTAGGTTCTTCGATAGAAACCCAGTTAACCTTATTTATTATTGCTTCTTTTTTAAAAAGGTCACTTTTGTCCGCTACATAAACTATGTTTTTTTCTCTGTCTAAACTTTTTACATATAGTGGTTCTGCCCAAGCAATGCCTAACCCTTTTCTTTGACCTACTGTAAAGTGCTGAATACCATAATGAGTTCCAAGGACTTCTCCATTTACATGCATGATTTCTCCTTCTTTGGGTTCAATGTGTTTATTGATAAATCTTTGCATTGATCCATAATGCTCAACCAAGCATAAATCTTGACTTTCTGGTTTTTGAGCAGTTCTAAGACCTAATCTTAGGGCTTCCTTTCTTGTGTCTTCTTTTGTCATCTCACCGAGGGGAAATTCTAATCTGCTTAATACCTCTTGAGTAAGACTATAAAGAAAATAACTTTGGTCTTTGTTTTTGTCTGCACCTCTGAGAAGTAGGAAGTCATTAAATATAAAGCCCTCGCAATCAAGGATTTCAGTATTAGATGATTTTTTAATCCTTGCGTAATGTCCAGTTGCAATATGTGTAAACCTTTTTTTGTTTATTGCGTAATTAAGCATCTCTTCAAACTTCACATTCTTGTTGCACATCGAACATGGAAGGGGAGTGAATCCTTTCTCATAGCTTTCAGTAGTCTTCTTAATTACTTCCCTTTCGAAAATTTCTCTTGAGTCGATTATTTGATGATGAATTCCTAAATCTTCACAAAGGCCAGCAGCATCTACCAATCCTTCCGAACAACAAGAGCCTTGTCCTTTCATTAACCAAAGAGTTAGTCCTTCAACTTTCCAACCACTCTCGACAAGAAGAGCAGCTGAGAGAGAACTATCTACACCACCCGAAAGACCTACAATAATATTTTTCTCCTTATTAGTTTTATTATTAGTAGAAAAACAGTTCTCTAATTTTTTCCTCTTTTGTGTCTTTAACATAGAAGTTTAAATTTTTGAACAGTACTTAAATTGCTTTGTACTAATTATGAATGAAATTAGATGGCCAACAATTGATTCAAAACATTTAATTGTTGATTCAAAGCAAATGTTGATATTAGAGAAAGAAATGTTTTCTGATGGTATGCCCCAAGAAGCATTGATGGAGAAAGCTGGTATCCAAATTAGTTCATGGCTTTTTAAAAGGAAACCTTTACTAAAGAATGGAATAACTGTTGTAATAGGTCCTGGGCATAATGGTGGGGATGGCGCAGTAATAGCTAGAGAGCTTTTCTTGAGAGGATATTTAGTCAAGGTATGGTGTCCATTCCCTCTTAAAAAAACATTAACAATTGACCACATTAATTATCTTACATCTATTGGTGTAAAAAAATTAGTAGAACCTCCCGATGCAAATGAAAAAGAACTATGGATAGATGCTGTTTTTGGCAATAATCAAACAAGAAAAGTTGATAATAAATTAATTAAATTGTTTAATCAGAAATTTCTTAATAAATATGGAAAGGTAGTAAGTATTGATGTTCCTACGGGATTATGTCCTGATAAAGGAGAGCCTTTTTTAGGTAATGCAGTAAAGGCAGACTATACTTTAGTAATTGGGGTTAACAAAATTGGATTAACGCAAGACTCTGCTTTACCTTTTATTGGAGAATTGCACCATATCGATATTGGAGTGCCTATTAATAAGTTATCTAAGATTGAAAAAAAAATTTTTAAAGTTACTTATAAAGATGTAAAAAATATTTATTTACCTTCATTACCAAAAAATTCCAACAAATATAAAAGAGGCAGGACATTATTAATTGCCGGAAGCGAGAAATATCCAGGGGCTGCGTACTTAGCATTAAGAGGCGCAATATCAAGTGGAGCTGGTTTTATCTCTGCTGTCCTGCCTGAGTTAGTTGCTGAATCTATTTGGCAAGTTACCCCAGAAATAGTTTTAAAAGGAACTATGCAATCTAATCAAAATGGTAATGCATCCTTATTCAGTGCATTAAAGAATATTGATCTAGGTGAGTATGATTCATTAGCTGTAGGCCCAGGAATAGGTATTGATAACGTTGATTGGCAAAAATCAAAAGACTACCTTATAGATTTTGCAGGATTACTAATCTTGGATGCAGATGCACTTAATAGAATTGCGGAATCTAAATTAGGATCAAAATTCTTTGTAGAGAGAAAATTTAAAACATGGATTACACCTCATACTAAAGAATTTTCAAGATTATTCCCCAACATAAAATGTGGGACAAATGTTGAACAAGCACTTAAAGCTGCGAAAGATTTTAATATTAGTGTTTTGTTGAAGGGAGCTAACAGCATAGTTGCTGATAACAAAAAAGCATGGCAACTTTATGGAACTGATTCTCAGACAGCCCGAGCTGGATTGGGAGATCTTTTATCTGGATTTGTCGCAGGCAGTTCTGCGATTGATTTAACCTTATGCAGAAATATAACAACTGATTTTTTTGCTAAATATGTACTTTTGCATTCTTATGCTGCATCAAAATGTAAAAAAGGTTCAAATGCTTCTTTAATAGCAGATCAGTTATCTAAGTTGATGAGAAAAACAAAAGCGAGACAAATGTCATGAAAGAAACAATTAAAAGTAGTTTTTTCTAGTTTTGAACACATAACTACACAATTTATACCTGAAATCTGAAGCGGACATTAAATAATCAGGCATTTCCTCAAAAGTATAGGAAAGTTTTAGTACCTAAATAATAGGTTTAACATGGCTTCATCAGTATCAACATCAACTGAACCCCAAAAAAGAAGAGGTAATGATCCAATAAGTTGGTATCTTTCTAACATTGGCCGAGTTCCCTTACTAACCCCTTCTGAAGAAATTGAATTAGGTAACCAAGTTCAAAAAATGATGATCCTTACCGAAGATGGTCAGTTAAGTGAAAAAACTAAGGAGTTCACAC
>CACGEL010000008.1 GCA_902572065.1 uncultured Prochlorococcus sp. | reverse complement strand
TTGACTATCAGTCTCTGAATCGATGCCACTTTGAATAGGCTTCCAATAAAAAGAATTTAACCCCCTTACGAAAAAAGAACTAATTAATGTCTTTCCAATATCAGTATCTGTACCACATATGACAAATTGGAATTGATTCTTTTTGTCGCTCATGATTTTTTTAATATTTGAATATCAATTTCCCATGTAAGGTTAACTAAATTAGTTTCTTTCTTAGGCCAAAACTTTTGCATTTCTCTTAATTCATGTACTTTTTTACGTTTACACTTGGTTGATTGTGCTCCAACATTCACTATACTTCTGAAAAGTTTATAAATATCTGGAAAGTTTTCTACATAAAAGTAATTATTAGAGCAGACTATTTCATCAGAGTTGAAACTTTTGATTATATCTTTTGAAAGAGGGAAATTTAGGCCGCTATATTCAATATTAGTTTCTTTGCAAGTTTGCTTCCATTCTGGGAAGGAATTTATTGTGGGATATGAAATTATTAAATAACCGCCAGATCTTAACTTGCTAAACCATGCTCTTATTATTTTATCGGGATTGTTTAACCAGTGTATACAAAAGTTAGATGTGATTAAAGAACAATTGCTAATTGATGGAGGTAAACCATTATTTAAATTCCATAAAATTTTTTTACTAGATTCTTTATTCTGGATTAGCATTTGTTTGCTGAAATCAATTCGGGTAATTTTCTTTGTAGGAAATTCTTTTTCTATTTCATCAGCTAATAAGCCAGTACCTGAACCAAGATCTATCGATTCCCCTTTTTGAATATTCAGTCCTTTTAAAAAGGAAACAATCTTTTTAGCAAAATATCTTTGAATATTTGAATAAAATAAATAATTTTCTGCAGCATTATTAAAGTTATTTTTAACTGTTTTATTCCAAATCTTACTTTCCATATTTATTATCAAGAGTTCTTTGGATGATTTGGTAAAAATTTAAATTAGTTAAACAATGCCCTTGATTAGATAATTCAATTAAAGTGGGCTTTTTATTTAATTTTTTATTTAGTAATTCAATAAAGTTATTACTTGAATCTTGGTCAAGAATTAAATCGTTTTTAGAATTTATAACAATGACATTACAATTTTTCTTAAAAGACTTTAAAGAATTTTTATCTTTATAAAGTTTTTTAAGGTCATTTAAGAGAAGATTATTATTTAAACTCTCTAAATTTTTATAAAACATATTTTGGAAATTGATATTTAAATTATTAGGAGAAAAAGATTTATGTATAAATTCTTTTAACATATCCTCTGCTTCAAATGATATTATTTTTTTCTCCATTCTCTTAAGATATCTATAAATTAAATTTCTTTTTTGGCTTGAAGGAAGAAAATTATTAAATGAATTTATGAGGATAACATGGGATGCTTCATCTAAAAGATTTTCTTGAATTAAATGGAAACCTAGAGAGTGACATAAAACCATCTTGATCCCATTATTTAAATTGTTTTTTATCCATTTTGAATGAATGACATTTTTTGAAAAATAACCTCTTTCATTATCTTGCCAATGCCATTCGTTTTTGTGGAATCCAATCTTGTAACTATCCCAGAAACTTTTATCTAAACCCCATCCATGCTGAGTAATTACTTGGTTCATTTGAAAGCTTTTAAAACAGAAGTAAAATTTTTAAGTATATCTAGATTTAAATCTCTTCTAATTGTTAGCCTTATTCTTGATTCGTTTATAGGAATAGTTGGGGGTCTAATAGCAATAGCTAAAAATCCATTTTTTTCAAGATGTTTTTGTAGAAGTATTGTTTTTTCTTCTTCCCCAACAATTATGGATAAGATTTGAGAGTCTCCCTTAACTGGGTAATTAATATGTTGAAGAATTTCTTTTTTCCACTTTTTAGAGTCGCTCAATAAATCAATACCCCATTTTTTATTGCTTTTAATTTTTTGTAGAGATTTAAGTGCACCTGCAGCTAAGGCTGGGGAAAGAGCAGTGGTATATCTAAATGCACCACTTGTTTGAATGAGGTATTCTCCCATCTTTGCGTTGCAAGCTATAAATGCACCTCCACTTCCAAAAGATTTACCAAAGGTTCCAGTTATTATAGTTTTGTTATTAGATAAGTCACAACTTAGACCTTTACCTTCTGGACCTAAAATTCCGAGAGCATGAGCCTCGTCGACTAATAATTCAACATTATATTTTTTACAAATCCCAGTAATTTCTTTGAGAGGTGCGATTGAACCTTCCATACTATAAAGCGATTCAACAATTATGAGAATGGACTTTTGAGTTGAATTGAATTTAAGAATTTTGTTTTCTAAGTCTTTTAAATTATTATGTGCAAACCTTACTAATTTTGATCCAGAAGCTTTTACTCCAACTAATAAAGAATTATGAATAAATTTATCTGCTATTACAATGCTATTTCTGTTTGCCAAACCCTGTACGGCAGCAATATTAGCTTGGAAACCACTAGGAAATAAAAGAACTTTTTCCTTATTAAGCCATTCTGCAAGTTGTGTTTCTAATAATTTATGTATTGGTCTTGAACCAGTAATAAATCTCGAACTACCTGAACCAAGCCCTTCAGATAAGCTTATTTCATAAGAGGCTTTTATTACATCATTATCTCTACTTAATCCAAAATAATCATTACTGCAAAGATCAATTAGATTATGTTTGATTTTGCCTGAATTTAAGTTTTGTAGTTCATATGGTTTTTGACCTAAACTGAATGTTTTTAATTGACGTAACCTATTCTTTGGAATTTTTATTTTATTCATTTTAAAAAATTCAACTAATTTATTTTTATAAAATGATCTAGATTTACTATTAAAGTGTGCAAGGCGTTTATTGTTCATTAATATCTATATAGATCATATCTTAAGAAGTTAACTCCTCATCCCCTAAATCACAATTATTGCTTAATTTAGAGGAATATTTCCCATTCCCGCTAGATCCTTTTCAAATAGAAGCAATAAAAGCTATTAATAGTGGAAATTCTGTTGTCTTAACTGCTCCAACTGGCTCAGGTAAAACATTAATTGGTGAATTTGCTATTTATAAAGGTTTATCTCATGATAATAGAGTCTTTTATACAACCCCTTTAAAAGCTTTATCAAATCAAAAGTTTAGGGATTTTGTTAATCAGTTTGGAGAGAATAAAGTAGGCCTTTTAACAGGCGATCTTAGTATAAACAGAGATGCTCCAATCTTAGTTATGACTACTGAGATATTTAGGAATATGCTATATGGAGAATTTGAAGAATTTGATGACCCATTAGTAAATCTAGAATCTGTAATTCTTGATGAATGTCATTATATGAACGATCCGCAAAGAGGAACAGTTTGGGAAGAAACAATAATTCATTGTCCCAGTAGAACTCAGATAATTGCTTTATCAGCAACTATATCTAATGCAGATCAACTTCAAAATTGGATAGAAAAAGTTCATGGTCCTACAGTACTTGTAAAAAGTGACAAAAGAGCAGTTCCATTAGATTTTATTTTTTGTAGCGCAAAGGGACTTCATCCACTTTTAAATAATAAGGGTAATGGTATTCATCCAAACTGTAAGATTTGGAGAGCACCAAAGGGCCAAAAAAAGAAAGTTAAAGTAGGCAGAATAATTCAACCAAAGTCTCCTCCAATTGGCTTTGTCATCTCTAAACTTGCCGAGAGAAATATGTTGCCAGCTATTTATTTTATTTTTAGTAGAAGAGGTTGTGATAAGGCCGTTGAAAATATAAAAGATTTATCTTTAGTAAGTTATTCGGAAGCAAATTTGATATCTCAAAGATTAAATATTTATCTAGAAAACAATGCTGATGGCATAAAAGATAAATTTCATTGTGAAGCTCTTAAACGAGGTATCGCATCACATCATGCGGGTTTGCTACCAGCATGGAAAGAGTTAGTAGAGGAACTATTTCAGAAAGGTTTGATAAAAGTTGTTTTTGCAACTGAAACTTTAGCGGCGGGTATTAATATGCCAGCAAGAACAACAGTGATTTCAACATTATCAAAAAGAACTGAAGAAGGACATAGATTATTATTTAGTAGTGAATTCTTGCAGATGTCAGGAAGAGCTGGGAGAAGAGGAAAGGATTTGCAGGGATATGTTGTAACATTACAAACTAGATTTGAGGGAGCAAAAGAAGCTAGTACTTTGGCTATTAGTAAACCAAATCCACTAGTTAGTCAGTTTACACCAAGTTATGGAATGGTTCTTAACCTTTTGCAAAATTATAGTTTAGATAAATCTAGGGAATTAATCAAAAGAAGTTTTGGTAGTTTTTTATATTCAGAAGAATCTTCAGAAGAGAAGATTATTCTTGATAATTTAGATAGGGATTTAATAGAACTAAAAAAAATAACTGCTAATATTTCATGGCAAGATTTTGATGCATATGAAAAATTGAAAAGTCGTTTAAAAGAAGAAAGAAGATTATTAAGGATATTAGAAAAACAAGCAGCAGAAAAATTATCAGAAGAAATAACTAATGCACTTAACTTTATTAAAGATGGAAGTTTAATTTCCATCAAAGCACCTCAAATAAATAGGAAGGTTGTTCCAGTATTGATCTGTAAAAAAATATATGAATCAAAAAAAATTAAAAGTTTGCTTTGTTTGACAATTGATAATTTATTTATCCTTATAAAACCTTCTTACGTAGTAAATATTTTTCCTGATTTAGACGATATTGAAATTTTACAACTTGAAGAACCCAAAATGAATTTTTTAGGAGAAGTGGTTAGAGGTGATCATAAATCGCAAACTTTTGCAGATAAAATTTTTGAAATTTCTGAAAAATATGATTTAAGAACTCCTCAATATGATTTAACAAATGAAGTCTTGGCACAAAAGCAACTCATTAATCATTTGGATCAAACAATAATTAATCAACCTGTGCATAGATTTGGTGACTCTAAAAAATTAAAAAAATATAGAAAAAGGATTATCGAGATTGAAAAAGAAATAATTATGAGAAATAGTCTTCTTGAAGATAAAAAAAATCACAACTGGAAAAAATTTACTGATTTAATAAAAATTTTGAATCATTTTGGCTGTTTAAATGATTTAGAACTAACTGAAGTAGGAAAATCAGTTGGCGCAATACGTAGTGAAAATGAGTTATGGGTCGGACTTGTTTTACTTAGTGGTTATTTGGATGATTTAGATCCACCCGATTTAGCAGCAATTATTCAAGCAGTTAGTGTTGATGTAAGAAGACCAAATATTTGGTGTAATTTTAAGCCTTCTTTAAAAGTGATAGATGTTTTTAATGAGTTAGAAGGCCTAAGAAAATTAGTTGCCTCAAAACAAAATAATTTTTATGTTGATACCCCAATTTGTTTAGAAATAGAGTTGACTGGAATAATTTCAGAATGGGCAAGGGGCAAAAAATGGAAAGAACTAATTTTTAATACCTCTTTAGATGAGGGAGATGTTGTAAGGATCTTAAGAAGATCTATAGATGTTTTATCACAAATTCAATACTGCATAGGAGTCAGTAATAAATTAAAACATGCAGCAAAGTTAGCATTAAAATCTATTAATAGATTTCCAGTGTCCGAATCGAATGATTTGTTAATAGTGTCTGATAATATAAATCCTGCAACTAAAAGAATTGATAACAATTCCTAATGATATTTTGCTTAGATCATTTCATTAGTATTAAT
Organism: uncultured Prochlorococcus sp.; assembly: GCA_902572065.1. The sequence continues at coordinate 22,275 of CACGEL010000008.1, read as the reverse complement.
AGCATCATCAAAATCAAGAGCACTTAGGTAACCTAATTTCATTGTGGCCTCTTTTAAGTTCATTGATTCATTAAAGGCAAGATTTGCAATTTCTGCCGCTTTTTCATAACCTATTTTTGGTACCAAAGCTGTGACAAGCATTAGTGACTTTTTAAGATTTATTTTTATAGTCTTTGGATTGGGTTGTATTCCTTCAACTAATTTGAGTCTGAAATTACTTATTGCATTATTCAGTAATCTTATACTGGTTAGAATATTAAACCCAATGAGTGGCTTATATTCATTCATTTGTAAAGTACCGCTCGCATTTGCTATTGATACTGCATATTCAAACCCCATTACTTGAGCGCATACCATTGATAATGCCTCACATTGAGTAGGATTTACTTTGCCTGGCATAATCGAGCTCCCGGGTTCATTCTGGGGTATGATTAATTCATAAATACCTGATCTAGGTCCTGACGATAATATCTTAATATCATTAGATATCTTAAATAATGCTCCTGCTAATATTTTTATTTGACTCATTACGTGTGCTAATCGATCATGAGATGCCATTAAAGAGAAACAATTCTTTGATTTATAAAAAAGTAGATTAGTATCCTCTGAAATTGATTTTATAGATTCTTCAGGAAAATCTTTGGGGCAGTTAATACCTGTTCCGACTGCAGTACCACCTAGTGGTAAAAAACATAATTCATCAAGACTCATTAGGAGAGCATCTTCGGCGTCTTTAAGCTGTTTTGACCAAGCGGAAACTTCTTGCCCAAGGGATATTGGAACTGCATCTTGAAAATGAGTTCTACCTATTTTGATAATATCTTTCCATTCATTACTCTTTCTATCAAGAACCATAGTAAGTTCCCTTATTGATGGAAGTAATTTTTTAATTATTGCAGTAACAACAGATATCTGAATAGCCGCTGGAAAAGTATCATTTGTAGACTGAGATTTATTGACATCGTCGTTTGGATGAATAGGATGATGACTTCCAAGTGCTGCATTTGTTTTTAATGCAGCAATATTAGATATAACTTCATTCACATTCATATTTGTTTGCGTTCCACTACCTGTTTGCCATATTTTTAGAGGAAACTGTGAATCATGTTTCCCCTTGAGTATTTCTAAGCAGGCTTCAATAATGAGATCTTTCTTCACTTTATCTATTAAACCTAATTTGAAATTAGCAATAGCAGCTGCTTTTTTAATAACCGTAATTGAATAAATCAATTCAATTGGGATTAATTCCTCACCAATAGAAAAATTGATGATTGATCGCTGCGTTTGAGCTCCCCACAAAGCGTCTGAAGGAACTTCAATATTTCCCATACTATCTTTTTCAAATCTAAATTTTTTGGCCATTAATTGTTTTGAAAAAATTGTGGTTAAACTTCAAATGTGGTTTTAGAGACTTAAATACTTAACCTTTCCCATATTACATTTAAATTGTTGAGGTGAATGGAGGGGTCAAAGCATTCTTTTAAATCTTTTTGAGTAACTAATCCCATTATCTCTTCATCTTCTTCAATATTTTGCTTGAAATTACCATTCTCATTATTCCAAGCTTGGTGGGCATTTTTCTGTACTAAACTATAGGCCTTTTCTCTAGATAAACCCTTTTCTACAAGTAAAAGTAAAACTTTTTGACTAAAGATTACACCCCCATATATATTTAAATTTTTAAGCATATTTTCTGGATAAACTTTTAAATTACTTATTATTTCCTTCATTTCTCTCAGCATAAAATGTAGGCATATAGAAACATCTGGCAACATGATTCTCTCATTAGAACTATGGCTAATGTCTCTTTCATGCCAAAGTGGTACATTTTCAAGAGCTGTTACAACATAACTCCTCAAAATTCTAGATAAACCACTGACTCTTTCACTACGAATAGGGTTTCTTTTATGTGGCATAGCTGAACTACCTTTTTGACCTTTCGTAAATCCCTCTTCAACTTCTAAAACATCCGTTCTCTGAAGGTTCCTTATTTCAGTCGCAAATCTATCAAGTGAAGCGCCAACTAGTGCGATTGTTTGAACGTATTCTGCATGTCTATCTCTTGATATGACTTGAGTACTTGCTGTATCTGGCTTCAAACCTAGTAAATCGCAAGTTATTTTTTCTATCTCGGGGTTTGTATTAGCGTAAGTTCCCATGGCCCCACTTATTTGTCCTATGGAAATAGATGCTTTAAGGGTTAATAATCTTTTTTTATCTCTTAATATTTCAGCTAACCATCCTGCTAATTTAAATCCAAATGAAATAGGCTCTCCGTGAATTGCATGCGATCTCCCAATCATTAATGTATTTTTATGCTTTCTTGCTAACAACCTGACTTCATTTTCTAGGTTTTGAATTTCTTCTAATAACAATTCGCAGGAATCTTTTAGCTGCAATGATAGTCCAGTATCTAATACATCACTACTAGTCATTCCAACATGAATGTATCTTCCAGAGTCACCAACATATTCGTTGATATTTGTAAGAAATGCTATTACATCATGTTTTACTTCTTTTTCAATTTCTTTAATTCTTGATTCTTCAAATTTTGCATTTAAGCGAATTTCTTTCAAGGCTTCTTCAGGTATTTTCCTTAGAGAACAATTTGCCTCACATGCTGCAAGTTCCACTTTAAGCCAACTCTGGAATTTTGCATTTTCAGTCCAGATTCTTCCCATTTCGGGCAATGTGTAACGTTCAATCACAATTTTTAAACATCTTCAATTTCAACTTTATAACTAAAATCTCATAATTGCTCTATACGTTAAAGATGTAATTGGCATTGAACATATTTAAATAATTTTTACTCTCTTATACAATATCTTTTGTGATTAAAATTTTAATTCATTATTAATAGTTACTAAAACTTCTTATTGGATTATCTTTATATAAAGATTTAGTATTTAGTTTTTATTAAAATAAAAATTCTAGTATTATGTTTCGAAAATTTAAATTGTATTTAGTTGTTAATTGTCTATTAAAAATAAAACTTTTTTGTATAAATGATTAAAAAAATTAGATTAGATATTTATCTTCTGAACAAAGGTCTTTGTGAAACTCGTCAGAAAGCACAGGGTATAATTCTTGCAGGAAAAGTAAAAGATATTAATGGCAAAGTTTTTGATAAACCTGGCCAACAAGTATTAATTGGAACTGAATTTTTTATTGAGTCTGAATCTCAATTTGTTTCAAGAGGGGGAGAAAAATTGTTAGAGGCTTTTAAAAAACTACAGATTGATGTAAAAGATAGAGTTTGTATAGATGCAGGAATTTCTACGGGAGGATTTACTGATTGTTTGTTGCAGCAAGGAGCAAAAATAGTCTATGGGATAGATGTAGGTTATGGGCAAACGGCTTGGAAAATAAGAAACAACCCAAAAGTGATACTTTTCGAAAGATCAAATATTCGCAATTTAAAGCCCATAGATATATATTCGAAAGAAAATTTATTGCCAAGTTTTGTAGTAGCGGATTTGTCTTTTATTTCACTAAAGTTAGTTTTTGAACCTATTAATAATTTATTATCAGGAGATTTTATAGAGGGAATATTTCTTATAAAACCTCAATTCGAGGTAGGGAAAGATCGAGTAAGCAAAGGAGGTGTTGTAAGAAAGGCTGAATATCATATTGAGGCTATTGAGTCAGTTATTAATACTGCGGAAGAACTGCATTGGAATATCAAAGGTCTAATAGCATCCCCATTAGTTGGTCCTGCAGGAAATCATGAATATCTAGCCTGGATGTCTAAGACAGGAATGGCGAATCCAATAATAAATAGTAAATTTATTGAAGATTTAGTAAAAGAAACCCTTTAATTAAAGAGCTCCTTCATCTGTCTCTCCAGTTCTAATTCTTACAACAGAATCAATTGATGATATGAATATTTTCCCATCTCCAATCTCGCCTGTTTTTGCAGCTTCAGCAATTGCATCTATTACATAACTTACTTTCTCATTTTCTACTACAACTTCTACTTTAAGTTTCTGAAGAAATTCAACTGTAAATTCTGAACCTCTGTATCTTTCAACCTGACCCTTTTGCCTCCCAAAACCTCTAACTTCACTCACGGTCATTCCAACAATTCCAGAATTGACTAATGCAATTTTTACATCTTCCAATTTAAATGGACGTATGATTGCCTCAATTTTCTTCATGATTTTCTCTTGAATGTTGTAAGTTTAATTCTTTTTATGAAAAACATCCAGCATTGAAACTTCTGAGAATGATTCGATCTTTAGCCCAGCGTTAGTTGCATCTTGAACTAATAACTTAGAATTTTCTTTTGAGATTATAACTTCACTATTAGACAATGCTTCCCATTGCTCATCATCAAAATGAGTTTGGAGCCATAACATTCCTAGTACACTTATTGGTTTAAGGGATTTATTTAAATTGTTGTCAATATTTTCCAAACAAATGTCCATAAATTTTTTGAAACTAAATACATATAAGCCCTTTAAATGACCTTCAGATTGTAATCGATGATACAAATCAAAAATTTATATCCTTTGACTTATTGATTTGTAATACTTAAGTATGTTTTTTATTTTTGCGAATTATTAGCTTTTTATATAGTTTAAGTAAATATGATTATGAAAAATGAGTAAAGCTAATTTACATAATTCGACTAATAAGCCTCTATATGGAGAGAGGCTGATAGAAAAATCAAAAATAATTTGCTTTGAGAATCCAAATCAAAAAAGAATTTATGAAATTTCAATTGAACTGCCTGAATTTACTTGCAAATGCCCCTTTTCTGGTTATCCAGATTTTGCAAAATTAAACATCTTTTACCAGCCCAATACGAAAGTATATGAGTTGAAATCTTTAAAACTTTATATTAATAACTTTAGAGATATTAAGATATCACATGAAGAAGTTGTAAATAGAATTATGGATGATCTCTTAAATGCAGCAGCACCTCACTGGATGCATTTAAACGCTGATTTTAATCCAAGAGGAAATGTTTCTATGAAATTAGATATTTATACTGGAAAGAAAAAAAACTAACAATTCTTTATCTCGTCTGATAAGTTCAAAAATTCCTTCTTAAAACCAAGAAGATTTCTATTACTTAAACCACCTATAAATAATTTATTTGAATTTTCATTAAATAAAATCCATATTTGGTTAGTAGGAATAAGACTAAAAATTGTCCCAAAAATTATTAAAGTAAAAGAAACATAAATAAATGGAATTGAAGGATCATTTTTAATTATTAAACCACTACTAGGAATTATTGTTTTTAAAGATAGTGTTGAAGAATTTATTTCTACCGGATCATTATTTAAATAAACAAAATTTTCAGAAAAATCTTCAATATCTGATACTTTTAGAGGACCATTTTCATTATCAATAGTTATAAGATAATTTTTTTTATTTTCTCTGCCTAATTCAATTAATATCCCCCATATTTGATCCCCGATCTCAGGAATAGGCTTTAGTTGGAGTTGGTATAGAACACTATCAATTTCCATAACAATATTTGAAACAGACCAATCTGCTTGATAGATAGTTAAACCTTTGTATCTGATTGGATTGTTAACTTTAGTTGTTTTTATGTCGTTCAACTTTTGCTCATCTGAAAAAAAATCTAAATTTGAAATAAATTGCTTTGGTTTTCCATCAGTCTCACGTTCTATTAAAAAGTTATTTAATTTTATTGTTATTTTCGAATTTGTGCTCTCATTTATTAAATCTAAACTTTCTCCTAATCTCAAATATTGTTCTTTAGATTGGCTACTAAAATTTCCGTATGCAGAGCCAATAAGTAAAATAATTAGACCGATATGGACAATGATAGGACCAAGTTTTCCTAATAAGCCTTTTCTTGCCGATAAGCGATTGTCGAATTTACAAATGCTCCAACCTTTTTTTCTAAGCAAAGAATCAGCTTTTAAAATTGGATTAAAATCTTGGATTATTTCGTAACTAGTTATTAGTTGGAGTTTGTAGAATCTTTTTTCATCTTTGTAGTCGATCCATTTTAATGCAGTTTTTAAAGATGGTATTTGCCTTCTAAAGCTACAAGCTGCAAGAGAAATACAAAGAAGTATTAATGAAAATAAAAACCAATTACTTGTATACACATGATCCAATTGGAGTTTGAGAACTTGGTAACCATTAATAAATCCAAAAATTGGAGTTTCATTATAGAAATCAATATACTCTTGCTGATTATTTCCTTGAGGTATGAATGTCCCAACTCCACTTGAAATGGCAATGAAAATTATTAATAGAATTGCAAATCTTAAACTCGATATTTTTAAAATAAAATTCTTAAAAATAATCATTTAAATCCAATTAGAAGCTAAATTTAGAATTCCTATAGAAACTAAAAATATTCCACTTAAAATAGGAATTATTTGACTATATTTTCTAAGTTCCAGAAATTGCTTCAAGTTTTCAGTTGTCGCTCCTGCAAGGATTAATGGAATTACTTGCCCAAGTCCAAAGAAAAACAAAAAGATTATTGAAATTGTAGGGTTTTTTGCTTGTGATACCCATGCTAATAGCGTAGCCAGTACAGGAGTGATACAAGGCGAGGAGGCAAAACCAAAAGTTCCACCAATAACAAAAGGGGTCATTAAAGAAGGCAACTTCTTTTCCATAAACTTTAAATTTGGCCCATTTGGTAATTGGAATTTTAAAATTCCTAATAAATTTAGACCCATAATAATAGCTATGAAAGCTACTAAAGATGAGTAGTAAGAAGGTAATTGCCCATATATTTTTCCTAAGAATCCACTTAATGCTCCCAACGTAATTAGTGAAAAAATAACTCCACCAGAAAAACTTATAAGTTTAAATTTATTACTCTTAGTTCCACCAACATATGCAACTGTGATTGGTAGTAAAGATAAAGAACATGGCCCTAGACTTGTCAAAAGGCCTGCTGTGAAAACCAAAAATATAGTAAATGGACCTGGATTATAAAGCCCTTGCTCCATTAGTAAATTACCCTTTTGAGCTAATTCTGAAATAACTAAATTGATTGAAGTGATAACAAGAAATTAAATCTTCTAAATTCTAGCTAATTAAGAGACTTTCGCGCACTAAAAATGCCTATAAATCCAGTCGATTCTAGTGAACATCTCAATAACATGCCAATTACAAAAAATGATGACAATAGGGAATTCCCTCCGTAACTTACAAAAGGTAATGGTAGACCTGTTGTAGGCATTGTTCCTGTCGCCACTGCTATATGCATTATAGATTGACCTATAAGTATGGTTACACATCCAATAGCGACTAACTTTGTGTAGTTATTTCTGCATTTTATTGCAATTCGTAAGCTTATATAAGAAAAAAGAACTAAAAAGCCCAAGAATAAAGTTGAACCTAATAAACCAAATTCTTCTGCAAAAATAGCGAAAATAAAATCTGTGCTTTGAATAGGTAAATATTGTAATTTTTGTGTAGAGAGACCAAACCCTTGTCCAAACAGTCCTCCTGAACCTATTGCTAATAAACTTTGAATTAATTGATAACCATTACCCTCTGCATCTTTCCAAGGATCCACAAATGATATAACTCTTAGCTTTTGATATTCATTACTCAAAATACTAATGCAACCACTCATAAATCCTAATGAAGCTACAGATAAGAGTGAACTGATTTTAACTCCTCCACATAAACCCATTATCCAAAAAAGAATCCCCGTTAATCCTGCAGTACTTAAATTGGGTTGCTTGAGTATTAATAAGATTAATACTCCAAAAGTACTTAATGAAATAATCTTTTTATTTTTTTTAACTAAATTCCAATGAGCAAATAAGTTAGCTGCTTCTAAAATTGCAAATGGTTTAATAAGTTCAGAAGGTTGCATTTGCAGAGGACCCAGAATCAACCATCTTGATGAACCGTTAACTGAGCTACCAATAAAAATAGTTAACATTATCAAGAAAATTAATAAGTAAAAAATAATTTTTGAAATTCTTAAAAGATCTCTAATATTTGTATTTAAAACAAAATAAAATAATAATAATCCTGGAATACACCAAATAATTTGTCTCTTTAGATAGTAAGCCCAATTTCCCATTTCCTTACTGGCTACCCACCAACTTGCAGAACCAAGAATAAATAAACCTAGAATAGACCAAATACCTATTAAAATAATCAAAAGTTTTCCTTCATAAGGCCATATTTTCCAAGGCAAAGGTAATAAAGTATCCCTAAAATTGTTGGAGTTGCTTCTGAAATCAAAAGTTCTATTTCTCTTAAAAGCACGGTTATATTTTGTAGCTGCTTTACTTATCTCCAATTTAAAGCTTGTAGATATACTATTGAGACGTTAAATAACTACTTTGCCAAGTCTTTAATCTAAGTTTTTAAGTGAATTTAAATTAATTCTATTTAGATTAATAAAACTCAATTCATTTTAATTATTCAAGAAATAAATATTAAATATCACAAATCTTAAGAATTAGGACTTTAAACAAAAAATACCTAGCTAAAAGGACCCTCTCCATGATAGATTTCCTGGGTTTATATACTTACCATCTTTATAAAGGGGGTTTTCTAAATTATGTTCACATCAGTGAACTCAGATAGAAAAAATGTTGAACATCTTCCTGCTAAGAATGTTCATGCTTCCCCTGCCCAGGATGATTCTTTCATTAATGGAATTAAATCTATCATTGCAAGTCAATTTCAAAGATTTTTTTCAAAAAATGATGATTATACTAAATTGCAAATAACAATTTTTGGTATTACTTTTATCTTTGCCATTTTAGTGGCAACGATAACGGGAATTATAATTGGGCATAGTTTTGGTTTTAGTGTTTTTATAGGTGCCATTGCTGGGATTTTTTACTTACGTTTGCTTGCTAAAAGCATAGGAAAAATAGGTAAAGAATCCACTCGTGTTTCTCAATTACAGCTATTAGTTCCAGTTTGTCTCTTTATTTTTGCTAGCAAGCTAGGATCCTTAGATATTTTCCCAGCAATGATAGGCTTTTTCATTTATAAGCCTTCTCTTATACTTTATTTTTCACGTTCTTAAATAAATTTTACTTATCAAAATTTATTAATTTTTTTTAATCAAAATGTTTTTTAACTCTTTGTCAACAAATTTTGCAGCTTTAGAAGTTGGCCAACATCTTTATTGGCAAATTGGAAATATAAGGCTTCATGGACAAGTTTTTTTAACTTCTTGGATTCTATTAGGTTCATTATTAGTTTTCATTTCTATAGGGACTAAAAAAATGGAAAATGATCCTAAAGGATTGCAAAATTTACTTGAGTTTTTATGGGATTACATCAGAGACCTCGCAAGAACTCAAATTGGTGAAAAAGTATATAGAGATTGGATGCCATTTATAGGAACTCTCTTCTTATTTGTATTTGTAAGTAATTGGGGAGGGGCCCTTATACCTTGGAGATTAATAAAATTACCAAGTGGAGAATTAGGAGCTCCAACAGCTGATATAAATACAACTATAGCATTGGCTTTATTAGTTTCTTTATCTTATTTTTACGCTGGTCTAAGTAATAAAGGCTGGAGATATTTCGAATATTATGTTCATCCCACACCGATAATGCTTCCTTTTAAAATTCTAGAAGATTTTACTAAACCTCTATCTCTATCTTTTAGGCTTTTTGGAAATATTCTTGCTGATGAACTTGTTGTTGGTGTTTTGGTTTTTCTGGTTCCCTTGGTTTTACCAATTCCAGTTATGTTTCTAGGTTTGTTCACAAGTGCAATCCAAGCACTAATCTTTGCCACACTTGCTGCTTACTACATAGGTGAGGCGGTAGAGGAACATCATTAGTGTTTTTTTAATAAATTTAGACTCTTTTACAAAGGGCCTATAATCTGGCAAAATATTTAATCGCGTAGGTCTGAAAAATCAGACCCATTCTTAAAAAAAAAGAATGTCCAAGCGTGTTAGACAAAAAGATTTATCACAAGCATTTAGCTCTTTATTTCAAAATTATGGATTCCATTACTTCCGCTGCCTCTGTTGTAGCTGCTGGTTTAGCAGTTGGTCTAGGCGCTATTGGCCCTGGCCTTGGACAAGGTAACGCAGCTCAAGGTGCTGTTGAGGGTATTGCCCGCCAACCTGAAGCTGAAGGTAAAATCAGAGGAACTCTACTTTTATCTTTCGCTTTCATGGAGTCATTGACAATCTACGGATTAGTTGTGGCTTTAGTATTACTTTTTGCGAATCCTTTTTCCTAAAAGTTAATGTTGCTTTTAATTCTTATTAGCAATATTTAGATATATTTTTTAATTTCAACTGAAACATATGTTGGCCTTTAATTTTTTTGGTGCTACTGAAGGTGGATTATTTGACATAAATGCCACTTTGCCCCTTATGGCAATACAAGTTGTCGCCCTTACTTACATACTAAATTCTCTCTTTTTTAAGCCGGTAGGCAATGTTGTTGAAAAAAGAGAGAAATTTGTAAGTAACAATATTATGGAGGCCAAAAATAAACTTTCAGAAGTTGAAAAATTAGAAGCTGATTTACTAAGACAGCTTCAAAGTGCTCGTTCTGAAGCTCAAAAAATTGTGAGTGAAGCCGAGGATGAATCTGATAAGCTTTATAAAGAAGCTCTTGAACTTGCTAATAACGAAGCAAACGCTTCTAAGGAAAAAGTAAGGTTAGAAATAGAAAATCAGACATCTTCAGCTCGTGACAAACTTTCTAAGCAAGCTGATGACTTGAGCGAACTTATTGTTAATAGATTAATTCTTGAAAAATGATTTTACCTCTTTTAGCTGCAGAAGGTTTTGGATTAAATCTTGATTTATTTGAAACCAATGTTATTAACTGGGCTGTAGTTGTTTTTGGCCTTTATAAATTTTTACCAGGTTTTCTAGGTAAAATGCTTAAAAAAAGAAGAGAGGGAATACTTCTTGAATTAAAAGATGCAGAAGACCGACTCCTTAAGGCAACGCAAGCTTTAAAGAAAGCAAAGAAAGACTTATCTTTGGCAGAAGAAAAAGCAAGTCAAATTAAAGCCGATTCTCTTAAAAGATCTGAATCAATCAGGATGGAAAGTGAGAAAAAAGCTATTGAAGAGATGGCACGAATAAAACAAAGTGCAATTTCAGACGAAAGCTCAGAAGCCTCTAGAGCAATTTCCCAACTTCGTAAAGAAGCTGTTGAACTAGCTATTAAGAAAGCTTTAGATTCTCTACCAAATAGACTAGATCAAAAAACTCAAGAAAATTTGGTAACTCAATCCATTAATAACATTGAGATGAACTAATGCCACTTTTAAATTCAGTCACTACTCCATATGCAGAAGCATTACTTCAGGTTGTTAATGAAAATGATCAAACTGAAGATATGGTCAAGGAAGTAAAACAACTACTTACCTTAATTAATGATGCTCCTGAGCTAGAGAAAACATTATCTTCTCCAGTTTTAGAGACAGAGACTAAGAAAAAAATCATAATTGAAATTTTTTCAGAAAAGATTAATTCTTCTCTTCTAAATTTCTTGAAATTATTGGCCGATAGGCAAAGAATCGGAATTGTAACTTCAATTCTTGATAGATTTTTAGAAATTTACAGAGAAAATAGTAATATTGCTTTAGCAACTGTTACTTCTGCTGTCGAGCTTACTGATGAACAAAAAGGTTTAATTACCAAAAAAATCATCAATATAGCTGGAACTGAAAAATTAGAACTTGTAACTAAAATCGACCCATCCCTCATTGGTGGTTTCGTCGCGAGTGTAGGATCTAAAGTAATTGATGCTAGTCTTGCCTCTCAAATCAGAAAGCTTGGTTTGTCACTATCCAAGTAAATTCAAAATTCAACCTTAAATTCTTAAATCCATGGTATCTATACGCCCTGATGAAATCAGTTCAATCTTAAAACAACAGATAACTGATTATGACCAATCCGTAAGTGTTAGTAATGTTGGAACTGTTCTACAAATAGGTGATGGCATTGCAAGAATATATGGCTTAGATCAGGTCATGGCTGGTGAATTATTAGAATTTGAGGATGGAACTGAAGGCATAGCTCTTAATCTTGAAGATGATAATGTCGGGGCAGTTTTGATGGGTGAAGCGTTAGGTGTTCAAGAAGGAAGCAATGTGAAATCTACAGGAAAAATCGCATCTGTTCCTGTGGGAGAAGCTATGAAGGGTAGAGTTGTTAATCCTTTAGGACAGCCAATAGATGGTAAAGGAGAAATTCCAACAAGTGATAATAGACTTATTGAAGAAATGGCACCAGGAATAATTAAAAGGAGATCAGTTCATGAACCTATGCAAACAGGCATTACTTCTATAGATGCGATGATACCTGTTGGAAGAGGACAAAGAGAGTTGATTATTGGAGATAGACAAACTGGAAAAACTGCTATCGCTATAGACACGATAATCAACCAAAAAGGTCAAGATGTAGTTTGCGTTTATGTCGCAATTGGTCAAAAATCTGCTTCAGTAGCAAACGTTGTTGAAGTCTTAAGAGAAAAAGGCGCACTTGATTATACTGTTGTAGTAAGTGCAGGGGCCTCTGAAGCAGCTGCTTTACAGTATTTAGCTCCTTACACTGGTGCAGCAATAGCTGAGCATTTCATGTACCAAGGAAAAGCTACTCTTGTTATTTATGATGATTTAACAAAGCAAGCTCAAGCTTATAGACAAATGTCTCTTCTTTTGAGAAGACCGCCAGGAAGAGAAGCCTATCCTGGAGATGTTTTTTATTGTCATAGTAGATTACTTGAGAGGGCAGCAAAATTGTCAGATGATATGGGTGGAGGATCAATGACTGCATTGCCAATTATTGAAACTCAAGCTGGAGATGTCTCTGCATATATTCCAACAAATGTCATTTCAATTACTGATGGACAAATTTTCTTAAGCGCAGATTTATTTAACTCCGGCTTGCGTCCTGCAATTAATGTAGGTATCTCAGTTAGTAGGGTTGGGGGAGCAGCACAAACAAAAGCAATCAAGAAGATCGCTGGCACATTAAAATTAGAATTAGCTCAATTTGATGAATTAGCGGCATTTTCTCAATTCGCTTCTGATCTTGATGAGGCTACTCAACAACAACTTGAAAGAGGTAAGAGATTAAGAGAATTGCTAAAACAAGCACAATTCTCACCATTAAATCTTGCGGAACAAGTCGCAGTTGTTTATGCAGGTGTTAAGGGCCTTATTGATGAAGTTCCTGTTGAAGATGTAACTAAATTTGCCGCTGAACTTAGAGAATACCTTAAGTTAAATAAAGCAGAATTTATTGAAGAGATTCTTAAAGAGAAGAAACTTAATGAAGGTTTAGAAACAACACTAAAAGAGGTAATAAAAGAAGTTAAATCCTCAATGCTTGCAACAGTTTAAATCTATTTTAAGGAGGTATTATGGCAAATCTTAAAGAAATTAGAGATAGAATTGTTTCTGTTAAAAATACTAGAAAAATAACAGAAGCTATGAGATTAGTTGCGGCTGCTAAGGTTAGGAGGGCACAAGATCAAGTACTAAAAAGTAGACCTTTCGCTGACAAACTTGCAAGTGTCCTAGAGAATATTCAATCGAGGGTGAAGTTTGAAGCTGTTGATTCACCTCTCTTATCCAAAAGAGAAGTGAAAACAATTTCTTTGGTTTGCATAACTGCCGATAGAGGTTTATGTGGCGGATACAATACCAACATAATTAAGAAGGTAGAAATTAGGTATGCAGAGTTGCTTAAACAAGGTTTCGAACCAAATTTGATTTTAGTTGGCAAAAAGGCAATAGGTTATTTCCAAAATAGGAAGGAGAAATACGTAATTAAAAGTACATTCAAAGAGTTAGAACAAGTACCAACAGTTATAGATTCTGAAGGGATAACCAATGAGGTCTTAGCTGAATTTTTATCAGAAAACTCTGATAGGGTAGAGATTATTTATACTAAATTCATCACTCTAGTAAGTTGTGCTCCAGTTGTTCAAACATTGCTCCCATTAGACCCTCAGGGCATTGCAGAGGAAAATGATGAGATTTTTAGATTAACTACAAAAAATAGTAAATTACTAGTTGAAAAATCCAATATAGAAAAGAATGATTCAGAGAAATTACCTTCTGATATTGTTTTTGAACAAAGTCCTGATCAGTTATTAGATTCGTTATTACCTTTGTACTTGCAGAATCAGATTCTTAGAGCACTTCAAGAGTCTGCCGCCTCAGAACTTGCATGCAGAATGACTGCTATGAATAATGCGAGTGATAATGCAAAAGAATTAGCAAGTACTTTAAACCTTACCTATAACAAAGCAAGACAAGCTGCTATAACTCAGGAAATATTAGAAGTAGTAGGAGGTTCAGCAGCCTAGATGAATCCTTTGAAATGTCTAAATATAATATAAAAGTCGAATTTGAAAATAAGACATATGTTTTTTTATGCCCTGAAGATCAAGATATAATATCTGCCGCTAAACTAAATGGGATTGATTTACCAAGCAGTTGCTGTTCTGGAGTATGTACTAGCTGTGCCTCAATGGTAATTTCGGGATCATTAGAGCAAGAAGATGCAATGGGTTTAAATGATGATTTAAAGGAAAAGGGTTATGCTCTTTTGTGTGTTGCTTATCCAAAGTCTGATCTACATATTATTATTGGTGATGAAGTTGAAGATAATATATATAACAATCAATTTGGTCAATATCAGAAATGAAATTAAGAAAGGTTGATTTTTATTTAGATTGTCCAGTATCAATAAAAATTATTAATTTAAGGAGATTTATTATTGAAAATCTAATGAAAAAAGGAAGTGTTATAAGATGGGCTATCGTAGATATTAAAGCTTCAGTAGATTCTTCTAAAAAGAAAATAAGAATTAATGCTGTTTTAGCAGATCCTATTAACTCATAAACTTAATCAATTTATTCAATGGCAGTGTCACCAACAATATTTATTATTCCAACTGGGATTGGATGTGAAATTGGTGGCTTCGCTGGTGATGCCCTTCCTACTGCAAAATTGTTAGCCTCTGCAAGTGGTTGCTTAATTACTCATCCAAATGTCATGAATGGGGGTTCTCTTTCTGAGAAGAGCAAAGATATTTTTTATGTTGAAGGTTATAGCTTAGATAGATTTGTCAAAGGAGAAATTGGCCTTAAAAGTGTAAAACAGCAAAAAATTGGAATAATTTTTGATTTTAGTATTGAACATGAAATATTAATGAGACATTTACAAGTCGCAGATGCTTGTGTAGCAACATTAGGAATAGATGTTGATTCTTATGTTTTGACAAACAAACCTTTAGGAATAGTTATTGATTCTGAATCAGAAGGCATTAGTGGAGGTTTAATTGAAAATCCAGATGCTTTAATTGAAGCAGGAGAAATCTTAATAAATAAAGGTATAACTGCAATTGCAATAGTATCCAAATTCCCTGATAATTTAGATTTGATTGAAATAAATTCATATAGGGAAGGGAAGGGAGTTGATCCTATTGCTGGAGTTGAGGCTGTAATAAGTCATTTGATAAGTAAGTTTCTCAAAGTTCCCTGTGCACATGCACCTGCATTAAGTCCAATTGAATTAAATGAAAATTTAGATCCTCGTGCTGCTTCCGAAGAAATAGGATATACATTTTTGCCATCAGTATTAATTGGCTTGAGCAAAGCTCCAGACCTGATAGATTTGAATGGTAAAAATCAAAATATAACCTTACACCCAAGTCAAATCGAATCTATTGTTGTTCCAAGTGGGGCATTAGGCGGAGAAGCAGTATTGGCTGGAATTGAAAGAGGGTTAAATATAATCTCTGTAAAAAATCAAAATATACTTAATCTTGATAACCATAATTTGAATTATCCCAAACTCATTGAAGTGGATAATTACTTCGAGGCAGCAGGTTTAATAATTGCTATAAGAGAGGGCATTAACCCTAAATCAATTCGAAGACCTTTGCATAATATCCAAGAATTGAATTTTAAAAATAAGCAATCTTAATTAAAGATAGCTATGGGAACTCTCCAGTCATTGCCAAGTGACTGACTGCTTAACTTTAGTATTGGAGGAGCTTGCTTACGTTTGAATTCTGCCTTTTTAATTAGTGCAATTATTTTTAAAATTTGTTCTTTTGTATGACCATCTTCTTCAAGCAGTTGTAAATCTTTTTTTTCTTCAATAATTCCCTCAAGAATTTTATCCAATAAAGAATATTGGGGAAGTGAATCAGTATCAAGTTGATCAGGACCTAGTTCCGCGCTGGGGGCTTTCTTACGAATTGGATCTCCAATAATTTTAACTCTGGTATCTAATTTGTATGCTTTTCTACTTTCTATTGAGTCTTCACTATCAAGCCAATTGCACAATTTAAAAACATTAGTTTTATATAAATCACCTATAACAGATAATCCTCCATTCATATCGCCATATAGTGTGCAATATCCAACAGCTAGCTCTGATTTATTACCTGTTGAGAGTAGTAAATGCTTTTCTTGATTAGCTAAAGCCATTAAAAGGATACCCCTTATCCTTGATTGAATGTTTTGATTTGTTATTCCTACTGCGTTGAAGTTTAAACTCTCTAAAAATGAGTCATCAAAAGAGGACATAATATTCTCAATTGAGATTGTTTTTAAACGTATTTTTAGTCTTTTGACTAAATCTTTTGCATCGATTTTAGAATGTTCGGAACTCCACTTTGAGGGCATTGAGACGCACAATATATTTTTACTTCCTAATGCCGCAGTTGCAATGACTGAAACTAGTGCCGAATCAATCCCTCCGCTTAAGCCAATCAAAGCTGATCTAAATCCGCATTTTTTAGCATAGTCTTTTACTCCCAAAACTAAAGCATCAAATACTGAAGAAATTTCTGAAGATTTATTTTCATCTACTAAATTTAAATTCTCATTAATATCCCAACTTGACGTATCTTCTGAAAAAGATTTTAATTGCTTAATTTTCGATCCATTTTTATTGATAATGAAACTATTTCCATCAAAAATTAAATCATCATTTGCCCCTACTTGATTGATATATATTACAGGAACTTTCAGATATTGAGCAGCAAAACTTGAGATTTTATTTCTTAACTTAAACTTTTTAAACGTGTATGGAGAGGCAGAGAAATTTAATAAAAGATCAATTTTTTTGCTTTTTAAATCTGAAATTGGATTCTTTTTATGAATACCTCTGCCTTCTATATTTTCATTAACCCATAAATCTTCGCAAATAGTTATTCCAAGTTTATATGTTTTGTTTTTAATTTTTTTGCTGATAACAGATACTCTTTCCTCGGATCGAAAGTATCTTTTCTCATCAAACACTTCATAAGTTGGGAGAATAATTTTACGTGCAATCGTTTTCCATTTACCACCCTCGATAAGAACAACTGAATTATAAAGATTTGGAAAAAAAGAGTCATCAATCTTTTCTGCAATT
The DNA here is from genome assembly GCA_902572065.1 of uncultured Prochlorococcus sp. The sequence goes on along the minus strand of CACGEL010000008.1, from coordinate 4,925 downwards.
CCAACAGTAATACTTAAATCCCCGTATTTTTTGTTAATCGATATGGATAATTTATCTAAAATGGTATATTGCCTTTCAACTAAATTTTTTTTTAGAAGTAAATCTTTAGCAGGATAACCCCATAATGATAATTCTGGGGTGAGAACCATATCAGCAGAATTTGAATAAGCTTTATGAGCTACATTGAGTATTTTTTTTGCATTCCCATCTAAATCTCCTACAATTGGATTCAATTGAGCAAGGAAAAACTTCATTCAACTACCTTAATTGATTGATATAAATTATTCCTCTTTACTACATCGATTAAAGATTTAGGTAAATTAGAATAATTGTTATTTAATCTAACCATCGAACTAGAAATATTTGGAATATTTAATGAAGAAACTTCAAAGATAACTTCATTAGTTTCTAACATCTTAAGAGTATTAGATTCAATTGGATATCCTTCTCTTTTGATTATTAGTAATTTAACTTCGTGAATAATTTTATCAAAATTTTTCCATGAAAAAATTTCTGTAATTAAATCGCTTCCTATCACAAAATCAAGTTTATTAAAAGTATAAGTTTTCTTACATTCTTCAATGGATTCTATTGCCCATGGGCTACTTATTTTCTGATTAAATATGATTTTTGGATTATTTATATCTTTTATTAGTGTCTCTAATAGAAGTTTTCGAAAGAAAATATTTTCTTTATGTTTTTTTTTAGGATTATCACTTGCATAAGTGATAATACAAGAATAAATTTTTGATAATTCTTCGAGTATTTTCTTATGCCCAATTGTTGGTGGATCTGCACTAGTTCCAAATAAGGCAATTCGATTTTTAGTATCAAATTTCAAGGTAGGAAAATAGCGAAATTATTATCAAGATTTTTATTAGATAAATAAATTTCTGTATGGTTAAATATGTCGGGTTCTTTCATTATGATTTTTTTGATAATGTTAGATGGATCTAAAATACATCCTTTGCTTTTTCTAAATATTTCTTTAGCAGCTAATTTCCCAACAATTCTTGTGGATCTTACTGATATTGCAGCTTGTACTATAGCAATTGGTCCGTAGGGTAATAATGATAAACCATGGGTAAATGGAGCACTGGCCAAGAAAACTTTACGTAATAAATTAAAAGATGAATTTATTCCAACTTGTGTAGCTCCAAGGAAAATATTATTTAAAGAAATATTGTTGATTATTTTTCGTGCTGATTCACCTTTAAGATTTAATCCATAAACTTTGCTGAGTTCAATAACTAATGCAGTATCTAAAGCAAACCCTCCTGCAATATCTAGAAAAATTAATGGATTTAACGCTACTCCTGATGCTTTGACAGTTGCAAATTTACCAATTATAGATTGAGCCTCCTTTTGTCTTCTTTTTAATCTTTGTTCTTTTATCTTTGAGAATAATTTATCAGCATGTTGAAGAGAGTTAAGAGTTAATAAACTCGCGCCATCTCTATTTATTAAATCAGTTATCTGCTTCTTAATATTATTTTTTGAATTCAATATTATTGGGATATTTATATGTTGAGGAAGTTTTAATCTTATATTTTTCAAAATATTTTTTACATCATGCCCGTTCCAAATATCAATTTTATTTAAAATAAGAATAATTTTTTTTCCATTCTTGATAAATGAATGAATTTGAGATACCTCATTTCTATTTATATCTCCAGCAACAGTAAATAAAATTAGTTCTGAACTATTAATTTGTGAGAATATATTTGCAGGATCTTTAATATCACAGAAATCAAATCCAGGAGAATCAATTAAATCGATAGTGTTTAGGCTTTGATGTCTTAAAGACCACTCTTTTTCTTCAATACTTTTTGTAGAGCCATTAATAATATCGGTTTTAAACTCGTTTTTGTTTAATAATAAATTTAAAATTGACGATTTGCCAACGCCTGCTTTACCATAAATCCCAATTCTTAATTGTTTTTCTTTCAGTCTGAAAAGTTGTTGATTAAAAGAAATGATTTCCTTATTTAGATTACTTTTTTCATAGTTTGTAAGATATATACTTTCCCACCATTCTTTCAAAAGTAAATAACTTTTATCTATATTAATTTGCTTCATATTTATTCTTGCCACCAACCTGCTAATACGGAGAGTACTGCTTCTGCTCCAATTATTCCCACGAATCCTCCAAATTCATCTACTACTACTTTCACGCCTTTATGATCCTTGTCAAATCTAGTTAACAACTTGTCTATTTTTATCATTTCTGGGATGTAGTCAACAGGATCACATAATTCAGATAGTGATTTTTTATTTTCTCCTTTGATAAGACTAGTTAATAACTTTTCACGTTTGGCTATTCCTTGTATTTTGTCAACTTTATCGCCCAAAACAATCCACCATGGAGCATTATTTGAAAGTATAAGTTTTGAAATTTCATCTAGATTTGCTGACCCATCCAGACTAGGGGCTGATACTCTAGGGATCATTAAATCTTTAGCTTTTAAATCATTTAATTGAAAAACCTTAAGTATCATTGCTGCTTCATCAGCCTCTATGAATCCTTTCTGTGAACCAATCTTTGCCATTTGTCTAATCTCTGCTTCATCAGTTGATATTTCGTTTTCTGCAGTGATAACAGGAAATAATTGCTCTATTAATATTAAAAATGGCCTCATAAAAGTATTTAACATCCTCAAAATAGGAACAGAGAATATGGCTATTTGTAATGAAAATCTTGTACCTAGTGCTTTAGGAAGTACTTCGCCAAGTAATACAACTAATATGTAAAAAACAATTGAAAATAATGTTAAACCAAAACTACTTTTAATTATTAAGGCCCCATATACTCCTAAAAGTAGACTACCAATTATGTTAAAACCATTATTGGTTATCGTAATTACAGTTAAAGTTCTTCCAAGATGTTTTCTAAGTTTTAGTAGTTGATTAGCTGAACTTTTAGGTTTTTGTTTTGAAGCTAATTCAAAAATCCTTATAGAATTGACTGCTAAAAAAGCTGCTTCTACTCCTGAACAACATGCTGAGCCTACTAAAATTATTATTATCAGTAAAATTAGAATGTAAACACTTGGTTCCATTAAAATTGATTAGTTTTAAATATCTTGTAATTCATTCTTCCACTTTTTTATAAAACTCGCCAACCGAAGATTCATGTTTAGACCTAATAGTAAAGTTTTTGAAGAAAGAAGAGAAATTTTCTTAAAAAATTTAAATGGTAAAGTTGCTATTATTCCAAGTTCTAACTTAGTTAGGCATCATGCTGATTGTGAATATCCTTTTAGACAAGATAGTGATTTTTGGTATCTGACTGGTTTTGATGAACCTGATTCGGTTGCTCTTTTCTTATCTCACAAGCCAAAAGGAGAAAGGTTTATTTTGTTTGTTGCTCCTAAAGATATTATTAGCGAGGTTTGGAATGGCTTCCGATGGGGTATAGAGGGCGCGGAAAGAGAATTTAAGGCTGATAAAGCTCATCCTATTAATGAATTTAAGGATTTACTGCCACATTATATTGCTACTTCGGAAGAGATTGTTTTTTCAATAGGTAAAAATTCCGCAATTGAAAAAATTGTTTTGGAAATATTCTCTCAACAACTTGAGGCTCGTTCAAGAGTAGGAATAGGAGTAAATTCTATAAAAGCTCCTGAAATTTATCTCAATGAAATGCGTTTAATTAAAAGTGATTTTGAGATAAATAGGATGAGAGTAGCTACTCAAATTTCAGCCGAAGCTCATGAATTAGTAAGAGAATCTATTTCTTCAAAAAAAAATGAAAGACAAATTCAAGGATTAATAGAGGGATTCTTTTTAGAGAAAGGTGCAAGAGGTCCTGCTTATAACTCTATCGTCGCTTCAGGAGATAATGCCTGTATTTTGCATTACACATTAAATAATTCTGACTTGAATAAAGGGGATTTATTATTGGTTGATGCAGGTTGTTCATTAATGGATTATTACAATGGAGACATAACAAGAACTATCCCTATTGGAGGAAAGTTTTCTAAAGAACAAAAGCTTATATATGAAATTGTTTTAGAAGCACAGAAAACTGCAATCAAGAATTCTGTAAAAGGTTCTAATTCTACCAATGTACACAATGTTGCTTTAAGAATTTTGGTAGAAGGTTTAAAGGAACTAGGACTCTTGAGAGGAGATACTGATGGAATAATTGAAAATGGATCTTATAAACATCTTTATATGCATAAAACTGGACATTGGCTTGGTTTGGATGTCCATGATGTTGGAGCATATAGGATGGGAGAATATGATGTTCCATTACAGAATGGAATGATACTTACGGTAGAACCAGGTATCTACATAAGTGATAGGATTCCAGTCCCTGAAGGACAACCTAGTATTGATGAAAAATGGAAAGGTATTGGAATAAGAATAGAAGACGACATCCTTGTAAATGAAAAAGAACCCGAAATTCTTAGTATCGCCGCTCTTAAAGAAATTTCTGATTTAGAAGCTTGAATATTTGACTTATTGATTTAATAGATTTATTTTATATGGATAAAAAAAATTCAAAATGGATAAAACTAATTCTAATGATTCCAAATTATCTCAAGCCAGAGGATTAGCTAGTCAACTGGGAATGTTTGCAGAAGAAAATGATATTCCTAAAGATCTTTGGGATTCTTTAGAAAAAATTATTTATGAATTTTATGGCGTATCTAGTGATAGATAAAATAAACTTCTTGGTTATAAGGAATAAATAAAAGCAAGAATTTTTGATCAAAATCATCAATAAGTGACCATAAGCTGATAAATTATTAACTAAATCAAATTAATATTGAATGACTTCATCAGATAAGATCAACGAGAGTGCACCGGTGCAACAAGAACAGAACAGTGATTCTCAAAAATCAAAGAAAACGTCTCCAAATGCAGGGATGATGGGGGCAAACGCAGTTTTGGCTGCTGCCCAAATTGATGAAGAT
>CACGEL010000007.1 GCA_902572065.1 uncultured Prochlorococcus sp. | reverse complement strand
TGAAGAATTTTTTGGTAAAAATCATGCAATTGTATCTCCACTAATACTTTCTACAACATATCTATGGTTTGACTACTCTCATTTAGCTACTCAAGATCTTATTTATTCCTGCATTGTAACTATTGGAGTATTTTCTTTAGTAAAAATTCGAAAAAATAAAAGCAATTTCTATGTTTTACTTTTTGGTATTTGGATAGGTTTAGCTTTTATGATGAAGACTTTTCTTGTAGCTGTTCCTCTTGCGGCACTATCACCATATTTATTAACTAAAAGAAAATTATTCTTTAATAAATTATTTTGGCTTGGATTAATAATTGGATTTTTTCCATATCTACTATGGGCTTATTTTATAAATTCTTATTTAGATCAGAATATTATCTTTTACTTGTTTGAGAAATTTAATTTTCTTTCTAATACAAACGATTCTACAAATCCTTTTTATTATTACTTATGGAATATTCCAACAACGTTCTTACCATGGAGCATATTTTCTATAGTCGGTTTAATTTCAAATTCTTTAGAAAATAAAGGTAACAATGAAAAATTAATTTTAACTTATTTCCCTCTAATTTTAATATTGATAATAAGTATTTTTTCTACAAAAACACCTTATTACCCTCTTCAAATATCTTCAATCTTATCTTTAAATTCATATATTGGTGTTAAATATTTATTCAGTTCAAAAAGATATAAATCCACCGCTGTTTTTATTACATCAAAGTTAATTCCTTTATTTATTATTACTTTAGTAGTTACATATTCTATTTTCTTCAAAAGTGTCCTAAATTTCACTACCAAAGAAAATGTATTTATTGTTTTAGGATTAATATCATTTGCGATAGCTTGGTCTTTTATAAAAGATACAAGTAACGTGAAAAAAATTTTTATAACTTTAATTATTGGTCCTTATCTATTAACATCATTATTATTACAGTCAGGTTTATTTACAGACCGCTCAAGAGAATTAAGAGAAACTATGGAGTATTTATCTTCATTAGATATCCTGAAGAATCAAATCATTAATGTTGATACAAGGAACACTGGAAATGCACAAGCACAATCAAAACTAATAAGAATTTCTCTCCTTACTCCTAATCTAGGAGATAGAATTGAAAGCATAGAAAAAATGAACCCCTCAGATTTAGTATGGTCTACTATTTCTTCAAAAGAAGTATATGAAAATGATTCTTATCAAATAATCTATGGTAATGAAATTTTATCTCCTTGGAAATTAATCAGAAAAGATCGATGAGTTTATATTAAAATTATTCTTATGAGAAATTAAATTTAATGAAAACTGTAAATACATGGAATCTATCAAATAATCAAATTCACCAATTATTTAAAGACGATAATGAATTCATTTCTCTTAAAGTAAGAGGCAATACTTGGGAACCAATTACAAGATGGCTCAAATTAGATTCTAGAATATTTAAAGGCAAAACTAACAAAGCAAGAATTACTTTATGTGATATTGAATCATTAGCTGAAATTTATAATTATAGATCTATCAGATGGAAAGCAAAAAAATTAACTCCAATTCCAACTAAATTAATTCCTCAATTTATAAAAAATACTTTACGTAAGGTACCAATAATTAAGCAACTTGCTTTTGAACTAGAAATTATATTTTATAAATATCAGGAGAAATCAGGTAGTCATTTGATTTCAATAGTTATTCCAGCAAGAAATGAAGAAGGTAATAAGGAACTTTTAATACAAGCTTTAAATAAATTTAAAAAAATACCTAATAAAATTGAAATAATATTTGTAGAGGGAAACAGTAAAGATAACACTTTTCAAATGCTAGAAAAGCTAACTAAAAATTTCTCAAGTAGCTTCCAAATACTTCTTTTAAAACAAACTTCTACGGGTAAGAAAAATGCTGTTGTTGAAGGTTTCAATATTTCATCTGGTGAAACTCTGGCAATTATAGATAGCGACTTCACTGTAGACATTAATGATAGTATCGATGCAATAATGCAATCGACGAAAAATGAGAATATTCTTATTAACTGCTCTAGAACAACATTCCCAATGGAAAAAGATGCTATGAGATGGGCTAATTATATCGGAAATAGATGTTTTGCTTTATTTTTATCGATATTAATCAATACACCAATTTCCGACTCACTTTGTGGGACAAAAGTTTTCTCACGGAAGTTTTTCAATTTGATGAAGAAAAACGGTAGTTGGGAATCTAAGTCAGATCCTTTTGGTGATTTTACGATAATTTTTGAAGCAGCCAACAATAATATTAAAATCCTAAATTACCCTGTTAAATATTATGCACGAAAATCTGGAGCACCAAATATATCAAGATGGGTAGATGGTATTAAACTTCTCAAGGTATGTTGGAAATATATGATTTCAGACATATAAAAAAAAAGTTTTAATTTTTCGGAATTAAATTTATGAAAAATTCACCAAAAGAGTAATAAAATAGTTAGATTCTTATTGTGAGATCAGTTTTAAATCTCTTTTATGGAGTTTAAGTTTCCTTTAAAAAAAATAACAAACAACACCAATAGAGAGTCATTAAACAAAGTTCTCATTGTTAGACTTCCATGTAACCCGATATTCCCAATAGGTCCTATTTATTTGGCGGATCATATTCATAAGTGTTTCCCAAAAATAGAGCAACAATTAATTGATTTAGCGATAGTACCTTCAAAAAATATTTCTAAATATTTAAAAAGAAAAATAGATCAATTCAGACCTCATCTAATCATTTTCTCTTGGAGAGATATACAAATATATGCACCAGTTGATGGAAGAAGTGGTAACCCCTTACAAAACTCTTTTGAAGTTTTCTACTCAAATAATATTCTAAAAAAAATTCGAGGCGCTTGGGGAGGTCTAAAGTTAATAACATCTCACTATGAAGAAATAAATAGAAATACATCTTTGGTGAAGATGGGTCTAAATAGAGCTCAAAAATACAATAAATCAGTAAAAGTTATTTTAGGCGGAGGAGCTGTCAGTGTTTTCTACGAGCAGCTAGGTAAGTTATTACCAAAAGGCACAGTGATTTCTGTTGGAGAAGGTGAAAACCTGATTGAAAAGATTATTAAAGGTGATTCTATTGCAGAAGAAAGATGTTATCTTGCTGGACAAAAACCAAGGAATAAATTAATACATGAACAGCCATCTGGAACAGTTAAAACAGCTTGTAACTACAAATACATTAAATCTATTTGGGCTGAATTTAATTGGTACATTGCAGATGGTGATTATTATGTAGGAGTTCAAACCAAAAGAGGTTGTCCACATAATTGTTGTTTTTGCGTTTATACAGTTGTAGAGGGTAAGAAAGTTCGAGTTAATCCCATAAATGAAGTAATCAAAGAAATGAAGCAACTTTATGAAATGGGTGTTAGAGGTTTTTGGTTTACTGATGCTCAATTTATTCCAACAAGAAATAATATAAAGGATGCGAAATTACTTCTTCAAGCTATAAAAGATCAAGGTTGGAATGATATTAAATGGGCAGCCTACATTAGGGCAGATAATATTGATCGAGAATTAGCTCAATTAATGGTTGATACAGGAATGAGTTATTTTGAGATAGGGATTACATCTGGGTCTCAAGAACTTGTTAGAAAAATGAGCCTAGCATATAACCTTAAAACAGTACTAGAAAATTGTCGTATGCTTGTTGAGGCAGGATTTAGTAATCATGTATCAGTAAACTACTCATTTAATGTTTTTGATGAAACTCCAAATACAATCAAACAAACTATTGCTTACCATAGAGAGTTAGAAACCATCTTTGGGAAAGGCTTAGTAGATCCAGCTATATTTTTTATAGGTTTACAACCACATACTCTTTTAGAAAAATATGCTCTAGAAAATAATATATTAAAACCTAATTACAACCCTATGAGTATGATGCCATGGACAGCAAGAAAACTTTTATGGAACCCTGGTCCTCTTGGTAAACAGCTAGGAAAAGTATGTTTAGAAGCTTTTGATAATCAAGATGACGAATTTGGAAAAACAGTTTTTAATATTTTGGAAAGAAATTATGGCAAATCATCATTAGATGATTCTCTAAAAGTTCGTAAATTATCAGAAAGAAAGTTAACAGCAACAAAACTATAAAATAAAATTAGCTTTAGACCACTATTAATAAGTTAATTAATCTTCTTTTTCAATTGAGCTTGATATACCTTTTGATTTCAAGGATTCCGAATAAAATTCAGCAGGTTCTAGATCACAAATAATGACTAAACCAACACCAGTATTATGAGCTTCAAGCATAATAGAAATAGCATCTTGTTCGCTTAATTGTGGAACTACCTCTCTAAGTGCACTAGTGACATACTCCATAGAATTAACTGGGTCATTGTGAAGTAATACTTTATATTTTGGTGATTTGTTTTTTAACGCAGCTGGTTTTTTTTCCAAAACTGCTGCATTATTATTTTTTCCTTCTTCTAACTTTATATTTGACATTAATTTTAAATTTTAATTTCTAATAATATTATTACTTATTATATATTAATTATTCGTTCCATTGCTTTAATAACATTCAATCTAGAGTTAAAGGCCGATAATCGAAAATAGCCTTCTCCAGCTAATCCAAAACCGCTTCCCGGGGTGCCTACCACATCAGCTTTTTCTAGTAAATAATCAAAAAAGTCCCAGGAAGTCATATTAGCTGGCACTTTGATCCAGACATATGGTGCGTTATCACCTCCATAAACTTTAAAACCTGCAGTTCTGAGCTTATTTTGCATAATCTTTGCATTTTCCATATAAAAATCAATTAAAGAATTAACCTCTTTCTTTCCTTGGGATGAATATACCGCCTCTGCTCCTCTCTGTACAATATAGCTTACTCCATTGAATTTAGTACATTGACGCCTATTCCATAATGGCAATAAATCAACCTTATCACCATTTGAATTTTGTCCTGTTAGATTTTTAGGTATTACTGTATAAGCACATCTAACTCCAGTAAATCCAGCATTTTTTGAAAAGGATCTAAACTCAATAGCACAATTTTTTGCTCCCTCTATCTCATATATTGAATGTGGGATATCTTTATCTTTAATAAAAGCTTCATAAGCTGCATCGAAAAGAATCAACGACTGATTTTCGTTGGCGTAGTCAACCCATTTTTTCAATTCTTGTTTAGAAATTGTGGCGCCAGTTGGATTATTTGGAAAACAAAGATAAATAATATCAACTTTATTTTTAGGGATTTCAGGTAAAAAATTATTATCTTCATTAATTGCTAAATATAATAATCCTTGATAAGTACCATTTTGAAGTGTTTCTCCAGTTCTCCCAGTCATTACATTACTATCTACATAAACAGGATAAACAGGATCTGTTACGGCAATTAAATTATCATCACCAAGGATATCTAAAATATTGCTACTATCGCATTTGGAACCATCTGAAACAAATATCTCTTCTGGTGAAATTTGACATCCTCTTAAAATAAAATCATTTTCAGAAATTTTTTCCCTAAGCCATCTATATCCTTGCTCTGGACCATAACCTTTAAATCCTTTATTTGTTCCCATTTCATTTAATGCTTTACTCATCGCATTTATACAAGCTTTAGGAAGCGGCTCAGTAACGTCACCTATTCCAAGTTTAATAATTTCTGAATTCTGATTAACTTGAGTATAAATATTTACTCTTTTTGATATTTCAGGGAATAGATATCCAGCTTTGAGTTTTAAATAATTTTCGTTTATTAGAACCACTTTAAAAAATTAGGAGCTTATTCTATACAAGAATAATAGATGAATGTGCTTAAGAGGGAATTAGATGTTAATATGAAAGTGGTTATGATTTAATTCAAAGAAATAATCATAGCTTTTAAATCAATTTCAAATAGTTTGAAAGTCGTCTAAAATTTAAATATTTAGCAAATTAAACTGCTACCAATTATTTTAAAGAATCTAATAAACTTAACAATCAAGAAATTGTTAGTAAATAATTAAATATTAAATTATTTGCCTTTTATCGATTTTCAAAATTCAAAACATACTTTAATCTTATTATATGTCTCAGCAAATTGTAATAGCTGAGCAGGCTCGTATTGCAGCACTACTCACAGATGATCGAGTTGATGAACTAATCGTCGCACAAGGTCAATATCAAATCGGAGATATCTTTTTAGGAACTGTTGAAAATGTTCTTCCAGGAATTGATGCTGCATTTATAGATATTGGTGAAAGTGAAAAAAATGGATTTATTCATGTATCAGACTTAGGTCCTTTAAGACTTAAAAAAGGTGTTCTAGGCATTACTGAACTTCTTGAACCCAAACAAAAAGTTCTCGTTCAAGTAATGAAAGAACCCACTGGAAATAAGGGGCCTAGACTTACAGGTAATATCTCATTACCTGGAAAATATTTAATATTGCAACCTTTTGGACAAGGAGTCAATATTTCTAGGAAGATAAATACTGAGACTGAAAGAAGTCGTCTAAAGGCACTTGGGGTTTTAATTAAACCACCCAGTACAGGCCTATTATTTCGAACAGAAGCCGAAAAAATAAAGGAAGAATTACTTATTGAAGACCTAGAAAATTTAATTCAAAAATGGGATAAAGTTTTAAAAATTTCAGAGAACTCTCTTCCACCAAATCTAATAAATAGAGATGAAGATTTTTCATTAAAAATTTTAAGAGACTGTGTTAATTCATCCACTAATAAAATTATTATTGATAATAAAACAGCTATAGAAAAAGCAAAAGACTTTTTAAGTAATAATGATTCTAATGTGGATATTGTTTTTCATTGTAATGCTACAAACGAACATATTTTAGAAAAATACCAAATTAACAAAACTATTCAAAAGGCACTTCAACCGAGAGTAGATTTACCCTCAGGTGGATACATAATTATTGAGCCTACTGAAGCTTTAACTGTAATTGATGTAAATTCTGGGTCTTTCACAAGATCAGCCAATTCGAGACAAACTGTTTTGTGGACGAATTGCGAAGCAGCTGTTGAAATTTCTCGGCAAATGAAATTGAGAAACATTGGGGGGGTTTTAGTTATAGATTTTATAGATATGGAATCTCGAAGAGATCAATTTCAGTTACTTGAGCAGTTTACTTTAGCCATAAAAGATGATTCGGCAAGGCCTCAGATAGCTGAGTTGACCGAGTTAGGTTTAGTCGAATTAACCAGAAAAAGACAAGGTCAAAATATATATGAATTATTCGGAAAAAAATGTATTCATTGCGATGGTTTAGGGCATACAGAAAGTTTGCCGAATTATCAAAATTTAAATTCAGAAACAAATCAAACTGCAAAGAAAGCTAGCAAATTAATTAATACAAAGTTCACAGATTTAGACCCGCTTGAAGTAATTGAGAATCAAGAAAAGATAGTTAAGAAAGAATTACCAAACTCCAAAAATTTAAATAAAGATGATGATCATTCCAAAAAAAAGGAAAATGATAATGAAATACTTAATACAAATAATTCCAGAGAAAAGAAAGTTATAACTGTTGAGCTTAGTAACGATGAAAAAATTGTTTATAGTCAATTGGGTATTAATCCATTAATTAAATTAGGGAAACAATATCTAACTAATAATCATTTAATACGTTTAGAAGATGGTAATAACAAAGACAAAGAAATGGATTTAGAGAATAATAAAAAATCAATAGCCAAAGTTTCCAGTAAAAAAGCTAATAAAAAAGCCTCAACTTCTAATACAGTAGAAAAGTTTGAAGTTGAATTAGATGATTCTAAAGAAGTTAATCCCGAGAATAAATTAACCGAAGAAACTACTGCAAATAAGGAAATAAAAATAACAGATGAGATTGATCCATCAAGACGGAAAAGAAGAAGGTCATCTGCGACTATTGAATAAGGTTTCTGAGATAGGTATTGACGAAGTAGGACGTGGGGCAATTTTTGGACCTGTATTTTCTGCTGCTATAGTTCTAACTGAAAAAGATGGATTAACTCTCAAGGAATTAGGTGTAAACGATAGTAAAAAATTAACTCCAAAAAAAAGAAAATTACTTTTTCCTAAAATTATTGATTTATGCTCAGATTATAGCTTGGGGCAGTCTTCGGTAAGAGAAATAGATCAACTAGGAATAAGACATGCCACAGAGCTTTCAATGATTAGAGCTATCAAGAAGTTAAAAAATAAACCATCTGAATTAATAATTGACGGGCCATTATCATTAAGACTTTGGAAGGGTCGTCAAAGAAATATAATTTCTGGTGATTCCAAATTTACTTCAATTGCCGCTGCAAGCATAATTGCTAAAGTATCACGTGACTTTTTAATGGAAAGGTTAGAAATAAAATTCGCTGGATATTTGATATTTAAAAATAAAGGATATGGTACTAAAGAACACTTATCAAAAGTTAAAGCAAATGGAATAACAAATCTTCATAGAAAAAGTTTCTTAACTAAATTAAACCTGATTTAATTCACACCAATTTATAAAATCTTTTATTAATTGTTGCTGAACTCTAGATTTAATTCCCAATAAAATTCCATTCAATACTGAATGACCAGTAGATTCCAAAATTTTCTTTGGCACAAGTTTCAAAAGAGGAGGTTGACTTACTGAGACCCCCAAAAGCGCTTCGCCCTCTAAACCATTATCAGTCGCCTCCAAGTTTGCTTTTAAAATTAAACTAAAATCTTCTATTATCCCTAAACCATCTAATTTGCTATCAAGAGCACTCATTTTTAAAACACCCTCTTTATTCTCAACTGCAATTGATACAACAGGTTTAACATCTAATTGAAAAACCCTGAAACTTGTTACAGTATACTTATACTTTCCATCCCCTTCAGGTTCTAATTTATTGGGGTCCAGCATTGCTCCAACAACTCTTTCTTCTTCCAAAAGATATCTAGAAAGATATTCTTTATTCCTTGTTACAGAAAGCTTAAGTTTCTGTTTAGCATCAAAAGCTAAAAGCATTTTTCTTTACACCTCCAATGCTTATTTGATCTATTTTTTTCTTACAATTAATCATGCGCAAACAAGTTGCATATTTAGGCCCTGAAGGGACATACGCAGAAAAAGCAGCTCATATTTTATCAAAGCTTGCCAAATTTGATTCACCTTTATTTGTACCATGTAATGGGCTATATTCGGTCATTAAATCAATAGCCTACAACAATTGTGATGCAGCAATAGTTCCTATCGAAAACTCTGTTGAGGGAGGAGTAACAACGACTTTAGACGGGCTTTGGAAATTCCCTGATATTAATATCAATAAAGCAATTGTTTTACCGATAAAACATGCATTGATTAGTAATGGAGACATTGCAGAGATATCCGAGGTTCTTTCTCATCCACAAGCTTTAGCTCAATGTTCAGAATGGTTATCTGAGAATCTTCCAGAAGCAATTACCTTATCAACGAATTCAACTTCAGAAGCTGTGAATATGGTAAGGGGGAGTTCATTTAGAGCAGCTATTGGATCGAAATCTCTTACTGAAATAGAAGGACTTAAAGAATTAGCATTCCCTATTAATGATGTTCCAGGTAATTGCACAAGATTTGTTTTATTGAGTAAAGAATCAATTCTAGATAAAGCGAATATTGCCAGTTTTGCCTTTTCATTACTCTCAAATAATCCTGGAGCCTTACTTGAAGCCTTAAATTATATTGCAGAGTTTGGATTTAATATGAGCAAAATAGAATCGAGGCCTTCCAAGAGAGAACTAGGAGAATATATAATTTATGTTGATGTTGAAATAAATATGAAAAGTAATATTGAAGCCTTTTATAAATTGAAGAAAAAACTAAAACCCTTATGTGAACATTTGGTAGACTTTGGCTGTTACTTATCAGAAAAGATTAATTTAGACTAACTAACCTCTACATTTATAAACTCCAAATTCCATCAAACCGTTTTTAAAAGCCCAGTCCATTAATAATATTGTAGGAATCTCTCTTATAGACTTTACTAGGGCTGCTGGACCAAGGGATAGAATTGCATTTGGCCTTCTCATTCCTTCAAATATTGAATCGAACCAAGATGGGTTTGTATAGTTATTCCAATTATCAAAAATAACTTGACCTGAACTATTTTTATTATTGATAAGAATACTACTAAAATCGTTTATGCTCATAAATTTAGGATGCACCCACTGTTCAAGTAATTGTTTTAAAATTATCTTTTCAATCATTGATGGGGGCTGCTTTTTTAAATCTCTTGAATTCCAATCAGCCAAAGCTAAATATCCCCCAGGTCTCAAAGTTCTTAACATTTGATCTGCAAATTTAGTTTTGTTATTCATATGAGCTCCCGCCTCAACACTCCAAACTCCATCAAATGCTCCATCTTCAAATTTCAAATCCAAAGCATCCATAACTTTGAATTTACATTTACATCCATATGGTGTAAGTTCTACAGCTCTTTTAACTTGAGCGGAACTAATAGTTATTCCAGTTACATTAAATCCATAATAATTCGCGAGAATCCTAGAACTACCACCAATTCCACAACCTACATCTAAAACCCTTGACCCTCTTGGTAATTTATCTAGACCACTCCAACTCACTAGCTCATGTACAAATTGTACTTTGGCCGCTCTAAAATCAATTTTTCTATTTGGAGGATAGAAGCCTAAATGTATATGCTCGCCCCACAATCTCTCTAGTAGTTTATCTTGAGTCCATGAGTCATATGCTGAAGCTACAGTTCCTGTAGAAACATATTTTCTAGTATTAATTCTCCAAAGTATTAAACAGAAAAAAAATAAAATTAATACTGAAAAAATAGAAAACATTAAAAATGTAGACATTTAATTTTCTTTGATATCAGGAAAGCTTTCTTTTAATGCTGTTCTAGCTGCTAATTGTTTTCTTGTATGGTCTAACATTTCAAACTCCCTTTGTAAACGTGTATAGGTATTCCTTTCCTCTAGAAGTCTCTGCTGTTCTTCAGCTACCGGTCCGCCTAAATGAGCACCTATCCAAAAAGAAAGTTCTAAAGGGTTATCTGGTAATTTATCAGGAAGAACTTTTTGAGAATTAGTTAGTTTACTAGTTAATTTCACTACATCATTTAATGCTTCAGTAACTGAATCTTTTAAAAGGTCTAAGCTTTGAAAACTTTCAATATTTTCATCGGTGATCCAACTAACCATTGCTGAACAATAAGGTGTTGAACGTACAATTTCCAAAACTTGAAATCTTTGTTGGCCTAATGTAACTATAGTACTTCTACCATCTTCAGCTGTTTGATGTTTAATTATTTGAGCACAACACCCAACGTTAGCCATACTTTTTGTATTAGGATCCCATTTAATTACTCCAAACATTGAATCTGATTCAAGTACAGACTTGAGCATAATTCTGTATCTTGATTCAAAAATGTGCAGAGGTAATACTTCTTGAGGGAAAAGAACAACTTCTGGCAGAGGGAATAATGGTAATTCCCTTACTGAAAGCTCTCCCATTTAAACCTCAAATTCTATAAACTTTATTTTAGTAAATTTAAGTGCTATTCGGGCTTTCTTATAGTTTGACTTCTATATCTACACCACTAGGAAGATCTAATTTCATTAAAGCATCTATAGTTTTGGCAGAAGGACTATAAATATCAATTATTCTTCTGTGAGTTCTGGTTTCAAAATGCTCTCTAGAATCCTTATCTACATGAGGAGACCTTAAAACACAATAAATTTTTCTTTTTGTTGGTAATGGAATAGGTCCTATAGCTGAAGCAGCAGTGGTATCTGCTGTTTGAATAATTTTGTCACATGATAAATCCAGCATTCTTCTATCAAATGCTTTCAATCTTATGCGAATTTTTTGTTGAGCAATTGCAGCTGTCATAGTTTAGATTAATCTCTTTATGAAAGGGCTATTGAAAATCAATAACCCATATCTCTTATTTAATATTTTAGATTATCGAAGGTTAACTTCGTAAAATTAAAAATTATTCAATAATTTTAGAAACAACACCAGCTCCGATAGTACGACCACCTTCACGAATAGCAAAGCGCATACCTTGTTCGATAGCAACTGGACAAATTAATTCTCCAGTCATTTTTATTCTGTCACCTGGCATCACCATTTCTACATTAGAACCCTCATCAGAGGTAAATGCTGTAATTTGTCCTGTTACATCTGTAGTTCTTATATAAAATTGTGGCCTATAACCTGCAAAGAAAGGGGTGTGTCTTCCTCCTTCTTCTTTCTTAAGAACATAAACTTCGCCTTCGAACTTTGTGTGAGGGGTAATTGAGCCTTTTTTAACAAGGACCATGCCTCTCTCGATATCTTCTTTTTGAACACCACGTAAGAGTAGTCCAACATTATCTCCAGCCATACCTTCATCAAGAAGTTTACGAAACATCTCAACACCAGTAACTGTAGTCAATCTTGTGTCTCTTATTCCAACTATTTCAACTTCTTCTCCAACTTTTACTTTACCTCTCTCTATCCTTCCTGTAGCCACTGTTCCTCTACCAGTAATAGAGAAAACATCTTCTACTGCCATCAAGAATGGCTTATCAATTTCTCTTTCAGGTTCAGGGATACTAGAATCAACTGCCTTCATTAATTCTTCGATTTTAGATTCCCAAGTAGAATCTCCTTCTAAAGCTTTTAAACCAGAAACTTGAACGATGGGTATATCATCACCTGGAAAATCATAACTATCAAGAAGTTCTCTGATTTCCATTTCAACAAGTTCAATAATTTCTTCATCATCTACCATGTCACATTTATTTAATGCAACAACCAGAGCAGGAACTCCAACTTGTTTTGCTAAAAGTATATGTTCCTTTGTTTGAGCCATAGGACCATCTGTTGCAGCACAAACTAAAATTGCACCATCCATCTGAGCAGCACCAGTGATCATATTTTTCACATAGTCAGCATGCCCTGGACAGTCAACGTGAGCATAGTGTCTATCTGCAGTTTCATATTCGACGTGTGCAGTATTAATTGTTATGCCACGTTCTCTTTCTTCAGGAGCACCATCAATGTCTCCATAGTCTTGAGCTTGTGCTTGACCTTTTTTAGCTAGAACATTTGTAATAGCAGCAGTCAGGGTTGTTTTTCCATGATCAACGTGGCCAATAGTGCCTATGTTGACATGTGGTTTGTTCCTTTCGAACTTCTCGCGAGCCATTTGAATTAAAGAATCGGGGTTAAAGAGTGTTTAGTTTAGAGATCAGGAGTTGCCCTGATTCTTGGAAATGATAGCTTCAGCAACATTACGAGGAACTTCCTCATAATTTGCGAACTCCATTGAAAATATACCCCGACCTTGAGTCATTGATCGGAGTTGAGTGGCATAACCGAACATTTCGGCTAAAGGCACTTTGGCCTGTACTTTAGACAATCCATCATCGACAGACTGTCCTTCGACTTGACCTCTCCTCGAGGAGAGATCACCAATTACAGATCCAAGAAAATCATCAGGACTTTCGACCTCTACTTTCATCATAGGCTCTAATAGGACAGGATTGCATTTTTTAACCCCATCTTTAAAAGCCATTGAACCTGCAATTTTGAAGGCCATTTCAGAAGAGTCTACATCGTGGAACGAACCATCGACTAGTGTTACTTTTACATCAATTAGCGGATAACCGGCAAGAACGCCTGATTCACAGGTTTCTTTCATACCATTAGAAGCTGGTCCAATGTATTCTTTGGGAACTGTTCCACCAACAATTTTATTTACAAATTCGAAACCTTTTCCAACTTCAGCAGGTTCCATTTCAATAATTACGTGCCCATATTGACCTTTACCTCCAGTTTGTCTTGCATATTTACCTTCACCCTTGGAGCTTGATCTAATTGTTTCTCTATAAGAAACTTGAGGAGCACCAATATTTGCCTCAACTTTAAACTCTCTTAACATTCTATCTACAAGTATTTCTAGATGCAATTCGCCCATTCCAGCTATAACAGTCTGATTTGTCTCTTGATCTGTACTTACTCTAAAGGTTGGATCCTCTTCAGATAAAGCTTGTAAAGCTTTAGAAAGCTTTTCCATATCTCCTTTAGTTTTTGGTTCTACAGCAACTGAGATGACAGGTTCAGGAATAAATAAAGTTTCTAGAACTATAGGGTCTTCTGTATTACAAAGGGTGTCTCCTGTTGTTGTATTCTTTAAGCCTAAGACAGCACCTAAATCACCTGCTCTTAATTCATCAACTTCTTCTCTCTCATCAGCTTTTAAAATAACTAATCTAGAGATTCTCTCTTTAGCATCCTTAGTTGAATTCATAACATAACTACCTTTTGAAAGGACTCCAGAATACATTCTGACAAAGGTTAGTTTCCCGTAAGGATCGGACATTACTTTGAAAGCTAATGCACTGAAAGGAGCATTATCATCAGATGGCCTAAAATCTTCCTTACCGTTTGGTAAAACACCCTGAATTGGCTTTACATCGACTGGAGCAGGTAAATAATCAACTACTGCATCTAAAACTAATTGTACCCCTTTATTTTTAAAGGCTGATCCACATAAAACAGGGACTAAACCATGTTTAAGAACTCCTTCTCTGATTCCTTTTTTTAATTGGTCTTCAGTTAATTCTCCCTTATCTAAAAATATTTCAATTAATTCTTCATCATTTTCTGCAACACTTTCCATTAATTTACTTCTCCACTCATTAGCCTCATCCTTCATAGCCTCTGGGATTGGAGCCTCTTCAATATCAGTACCTAAATCATTTTTGTATAAATAAGCCTTATTACTTACTAAATCTATAATTCCTGTTAAATCGCCTTCGGCACCTATTGGGAGCTGAATAGGTAAAGCATTTGCTTTTAAACGATCTTTAATTTGTTTATTAACTTTTAGAAAGTCTGCTCCTGTTCTATCCATCTTATTAACGAAAACCATCCTTGGAACAGAGTATCTATCAGCCTGTCTCCAAACTGTTTCTGACTGTGGCTGAACTCCTCCTACAGCACAAAATACAGCAATAACTCCATCTAAAACTCTCATTGATCTCTCAACTTCAATAGTAAAATCAACGTGACCTGGAGTATCAATAATATTGATTCTATGATCCTGCCAACTTGTAGAAATTGCAGCAGCTGTAATGGTAATTCCTCTTTCTCTTTCTTGGGCCATCCAATCGGTGACCGCTGCACCATCATGTACTTCTCCAATTTTGTGAACAACGCCCGAATAAAAAAGTATTCTTTCAGTTGTTGTTGTTTTACCAGCATCAATGTGAGCGGCTATACCTATGTTCCTAACTCGTTCAAGGGGAAAGTCGCGGGCCAATGTTAAAACTCCAAATAGAATAAGATTGCTAAATAGCTATAGTTTATTGATTCAAATAAACTTTTGTTTAATAATAAACTAATTAAGGGACATTTTGGTCGAAATTAGTATCTGTAGTGTGCAAAAGCCTTATTAGCTTCTGCCATTTTATGAGTATCTTCTCTTTTCTTAACTGCGCTGCCAGTTTCATTTGCTGCATCCATTAATTCACCTGCTAATTTTTGTGACATACTTTTTCCATTTCTTCCTCTTGAAAAAGTAACAAGCCATCTTAGTGCCATTGCCGTACCTCTTTCTTGACGAACTTCCATAGGGACTTGATAAGTAGCACCTCCAACTCTTCTAGCTCTGACCTCAACTAAAGGTGTTGCATTCTTTACCGCTGTTTCAAATAACTCTACAGGATTTCCACCTGTTCTTTCACTGATGAGAGAGAAAGCGTCTGATAATATTTTTTGTGCGGTAGACTTTTTACCATGTTTCATTAATCTAGAAATCATCATTGAGGCAAGACGACTATTAAATTGAGGATCAGGTAAAACCGGTCTTTTTACTGCTGCATTACGACGTGACATATTAAATAAAGAATTGATGTTGAAGAATTAATCATTTTTAGGAGCTTTTGCTCCGTATTTAGATCTGGATTGACGCCTATCTTTGACTCCTGCAGTATCTAAAGTTCCTCTTATTATATGATATCTTACACCTGGCAGATCCTTGACTCTTCCCCCTCTTAAAAGAACAACAGAGTGTTCCTGTAAGTTATGTCCAATTCCTGGAATATATGCGGTAACTTCAAAACCAGAAGTTAATCTAACTCTGGCAACTTTTCGTAAGGCAGAATTAGGTTTTTTAGGAGTAGAGGTATAAACTCTTGTACATACTCCTCTTCTCTCTGGACAAGATTTAAGTGCAGGAGATTTTGTTTTTCTTGTCAGACGTTTTCTTTCTGATCCAATTAATTGGGAAATGGTCGGCATCTATATTTATAGATAAAAAATACATATCCAAACATCATAACCTCTAACGAGTCACATCAAAAGTTTTTTTTTCAATTTGAAAGTGAAATTAAAATTTGTTTAGTAATTCTTCATTATTTTTAGTTTTATTTTGATATTTATTTTTATAATGAAAATAAATTAAATTTTTTTATTGTTAATTAATCTATGCGAGAAAATATCAAAAATAGCGTCGAGCCATATCAAGATAGTTACTCTCCCAATGGAATAATTGGAGAGAAAGATGCATGCGGAGTAGGTTTCATAGCAAATATTAAAGGTGAAGAAAGTAATTGGATTTTACAACAATCTCTTAAAGGACTTAGTTGTATGGAACATAGAGGAGGATGTGGGGGAGATAGTGATTCAGGAGATGGGGCTGGTATTTTATGTTCAATCCCATGGACATATATAAATAAAGAATTGAATTTAGTTACTGAACCTCATCAGAAGAGAGGTTTGGGGATGATTTTTATGCCAAATAATGAATTAAAAGTCAAAGAATCAAAATTAATTTGTGATGAAGAAGCCAGAAAACTAAATTTCAAAAAAACATTTTGGAGAAATGTACCGGTCAAAAATGAAACATTGGGAACTTTAGCTAAAGCAAATGCACCTTCTATAATTCAATGGATTATTTGTTTAGGCAAAGATGATAGTCAAGATATTGAGAAGCTCTTATTTCAACTAAGAAAAAGAATTGAAAAAAGAATCAGAGAAAATACAAAAAATGCCGTTGGAGATTGTGAATTTTATTTCTCATCGCTTAGTTCTAAAACAGTTGTTTATAAAGGAATGGTTAGATCGGAGGTATTATCAGAATTTTACGAAGACCTAAAGAAAAAGGATTTTAAAGTTTCATTTTCTGTTTACCATCGAAGATTTAGCACTAACACTTTGCCAAAATGGCCTCTTGCTCAGCCAATGAGGTTCTTAGGCCATAATGGAGAAATCAATACACTTTTAGGAAATATTAATTGGGCGAAAGCATCAGAAACACATATAGATGAGTACTGGGGTGAATTATCTAGAGACATTAAACCAATAGTTGATATAAACAAAAGTGATTCATCAAATCTTGATGCAACTCTAGAAATTAATATTCGTTCTGGAAAACCGATAACTGATTCATTATTAGGACTTGTTCCTGAAGCATTTAGAGATCAACCAGAACTTGAACATAGAGATGACATAAAAGCATTTTATGAATATTCAGCTAGTCTCCAAGAAGCCTGGGATGGGCCTGCTTTATTAGTTTTTGCAGATGGTGATTTTGTTGGAGCAACTCTAGATAGGAATGGGTTGAGACCTGCAAGATATTCAATTACAAATGATGGGTTTGTGATAATGGGTTCAGAAACAGGAGTAGTAGATATTGAAGAAAAAAGAATTATAGAAAAAGGACGCTTAGGTCCTGGTCAAATGCTTGCAGTAGATTTTTGTCAGCATAAAATTTTGAGGAATTGGGATGTTAAATCAGAGGCTGCTAAAAGAGAGAACTATCAAAACCTTTTACAACAAAGAATTGTAAAACTTAAAAAAAACCAATGGACTGATACTTGCTTTTTAAAAGACCTTGAATTACTTCAACAGCAAACTGCTTATGGTTTTTCTTCAGAAGATAATGATCTAATTCTTGATTCAATGGCTTCTCTTTCTAAAGAACCGACATATTGCATGGGTGATGACATACCATTAGCTGTTCTTTCTTCAAAGCCTCATATTTTATACGATTATTTCAAACAAAGATTTGCACAAGTTACTAACCCTCCAATAGATCCTTTAAGAGAAAAATTAGTAATGAGCTTAGAAATGCATCTTGGTGAAAGATGCTCCCCTTTTGAAACAAAAAATATTAAACCTTATATTCATCTAGAAAGCCCAATTATTAATGAAAAAGAATTAATTTCACTAAAAGAATCAGAAATTAAATCTAAAACAATTTCAAGTTTATTTGATATTGATGAAGGTATTAAAGGTTTCGAAAAAAAATTAGAAGAAATATGTAAATTAAGCGAGGTATCAATAAATGAAGGAAGTTCTTTAATAATTATTTCTGACAAAGGAGTGAATTCAAAAAAAAGTTTTATTCCTCCTTTATTAGCTGTAGGTGCAATTCATCATTATCTACTTAAAAAAGAAATAAGATTAAAAGCCTCGCTCATAATTGAAACTGGGCAATGTTGGAGTACGCATCATCTAGCATGTTTAATTGGTTATGGAGTTAGTGCTGTTTGCCCATGGTTAACACTTGAGTCTGGCAGACATTGGTTACACCATCCAAAAACCCAAAAACTTATAGCTAGTAAAAAAATCAATCCACTATCTGTTGAAGAAGTCCAGCAAAATATCAAAAAAGCTTTAGAAGATGGGCTAAGAAAAATACTTTCTAAAATAGGAATTTCTCTTTTATCTAGTTATCATGGTGCTCAAATTTTTGAGGCTGTTGGAATTGGTTCTGATTTAATAAAAATAGCCTTTGATGGAACAACAAGTCGAATTGCAGGAATTTCTTTGAAAGAACTTGCAAATGAATCCCTTGAAATACATACAAAAGCATATCCTGAAATTGATTTAAAAAAATTAGAGTTTCTAGGATTTGTTCAATTTAGAAATAATGGAGAATATCATTCTAATAACCCTGAGATGTCTAAGGTTTTACATTCTGCTCTAAAGCAAGGACCAGGATACGATCATTTTGAGACTTATCAAAAACTGATTCGTAATAGACCAATTACTTCTTTAAGAGATTTGCTTACAATTAACTCAAAAAGGGAAAGTATCCCATTAGATCAGGTTGAAAGTGTTGAATCAATATGTAAAAGGTTTTGTACGGGAGGTATGAGTTTAGGGGCATTATCAAGAGAAGCTCATGAAGTATTGGCAGTTGCAATGAATAGAATTGGAGGGAAAAGTAACAGCGGGGAAGGAGGGGAGGACCCTGCTCGATTTAACGTATTAAATGACATCGATGAAAATACCCAATCAATTACTTTACCTTTCATAAAGGGTCTTAAAAATGGAGATACGGCCTGCTCAGCAATTAAACAAATAGCTTCTGGAAGATTTGGAGTTACTCCAGAATATCTAAGAAGTGGCAAGCAACTTGAAATAAAAATGGCTCAAGGAGCTAAACCAGGTGAAGGGGGGCAATTACCTGGTCCCAAAGTTGATTCATATATTGCAAAACTAAGAAACAGTAAACCTGGGGTAGCTTTAATATCTCCACCACCTCATCATGATATTTATTCAATTGAAGATTTAGCACAATTAATTCATGACTTGCACCAAGTACATCCAAAAGCGAAAGTGAGTGTAAAGCTTGTCTCTGAAATTGGTATTGGCACTATTGCTGCAGGGGTAAGCAAGGCAAATGCTGATGTCATACAAATTTCCGGACATGATGGAGGTACTGGTGCTTCACCCCTTAGTTCTATTAAACATGCTGGTTTACCATGGGAATTAGGAGTTGCAGAGGTGCATAAATCTTTACTAGAAAATAATCTCAGAGATAGGGTGCTTTTAAGAACTGACGGAGGTCTAAAGACAGGATGGGATGTAATCATTGCAGCTTTATTAGGGGCTGAAGAATATGGTTTTGGTTCAGTTGCAATGATCGCGGAGGGCTGCATAATGGCTCGTGTTTGTCATACAAACAAATGTCCTGTTGGAGTTGCTACTCAGAAAGAAGAATTAAGAAAAAGATTTAAAGGTTTACCTGAAAATGTAGTTAATTTTTTCTTCTACATAGCTGAAGAGATAAGAGAAATAATGAGCAGTATTGGTGTTTCAAATATGGAGGAATTGATTGGTAATCATGAATTTTTAACAACAAGAAATATACGTCTTCCAAAAACGAAGAATATTGACCTAAGTTCTTTGGTTAATTATAAAAACTATGTTGCAGACAGGTCATGGTTAAACCATTCCCCAAATGCCCACACCAATGGATCTGTATTAGAGGATAAATTTTTATCTGATAAGCATTTCATGAATACTATTAAGAATCATGGAAAGTTAATTAAAGAAATTCAAATAAGAAATACAGATAGAAGTGTTTGTGCAAAAATATCAGGTGAAATCGCTGCACTTTATGGAAATAATGGATTCAATGGTAACCTAAACCTCAATTTTAAAGGATACGCAGGACAGAGTTTTGGCGCATTTTTATTAAAAGGAATGAATATCCAATTAATTGGGGAGGCAAATGATTATGTTTGTAAAGGAATGAATGGTGGTGTTCTTACTATTATTCCTCCAAAAGTAGATAAGAAGTCATCGCGGCAAGTGATATTGGGTAATACCTGTCTTTATGGAGCAACAGGTGGTAAATTGTTTGCTTTAGGAAAATCAGGAGAAAGATTTGCAGTTAGGAATAGTGGGGCTACTGCAGTAACAGAAGGGGCGGGCGACCATTGTTGTGAATATATGACTGGTGGTAAAATAGTAATTTTAGGTTCAACAGGGAGAAATATTGGAGCAGGAATGACTGGTGGAATAGCTTATATCCTTGATGAAAATAATGATTTAGAGAAAAAAGTAAATAAGGAAATAGTCAGTATCTTTAAAATAACTAACCTCAAACAAGAGGACATTTTATTAGGAATTCTTAGTGAATATCATAAAAAAACCAAGAGTTTAAAAGCACTTAAGATAATAAATAATTGGGATCATTTTAAAGGAATTTTCAAAATAGTTGTTCCACCTAGCGAGGAAGAAATGCTTGGACTTAAAAATTAATAAATGCCTATTTTTATTAAGACTGAACTCATAAAAAACAAATACCTAATTCAAAAAGATTTTAGAAAAAAAATAATCAATGAACATATAATATGGATAGAAAATTTAAAGAGAAAAGGAATAAATATCAAAAGCGGATTTTTGGTGGATGAATTAAAACAACCAGGTGCTGGAGGATTACTAATTATTGAACTTGAAACTTATAAAGAAGCGCTAGAAATTATAAAAAATGACCCAATGATAAAAAATAATATAGTTGAATGGAAACTAAATGAGTGGATTGATATTAATCAATAAAAAATTGAATCATCTTGGAAACTTTTTCATGAGTTTCTTAATTTCTTCAGCATGATAACTACTACGAGTTAGAGGAGAACTTACAACTTGCATAAAACCTAATTCATTTTCTCCGTATAATTTAAAATAATTAAATTTTGAAGGGCTAACAAATCTTTGAACCGGTAGATGTTTTGGTCCTGGCGATAAATATTGGCCAATAGTAACTATGTCTACATCATATTTTCTTAGATCCATGAGAAGATTTAAAACTTCATCATCCTTTTCTCCTAAACCCAACATAAAGCCAGATTTAGTATATACACTTGGGAAATATTCTCTCGTTCTTTTAAGTAATTCTAGAGTTCTTTGATAGTTTCCTTGTGGCCTTACTTTCCTATACAAAGTTGGCACAGTTTCAATATTATGGTTTAAAACATTTGGTTTAGAATCTAAAACCTTTTCGAGTGCTGACCAATTACCACATAAATCTGGAATCAATAATTCAATAGTCGTTTCAGGAGATTTTGTTTTAACTTCCGAAACACATTTGTAAAACTGCGAAGCTCCACCATCAGCCAAATCATCTCTGTTAACTGATGTGATCACAACATGCTTAAGTTTCATTCTATAAACAGCCTCGGCTAAACGATTAGGTTCTGTGGGGTCTAAATCTCTCTTAGATCTATCAAAATCAATATCGCAATATGGGCATGCTCTAGTACAGCCAGGGCCCATTATTAAAAAAGTTGCCGTACCACTAGCGAAACATTCACCAATATTAGGACAGCTTGCTTCTTGACATACTGTATTTAATTTTAGATCACTCAACAAATTTGCAGTATTACCTATTCTCTCTAATTGAGGTGCTTTTACCCTTAACCAGTCAGGCTTCCCAACTGCATTATTAGAAATATTAGTCAAATTAATTTATTCAACTCAATTACATCCAATTTTAATCAAAATAGTAAAACTTTACTATTTTTATTTCCTTCAAATTAAGAAATTAACTTTCCAATTAATGCTAGAAGAAATTAAAAATTTACGTTTGGCGAAATAGTTTTTAATCTTTTTCAAATATTTCCCATAAAGACTAATTACTTCAAAAAACTAAGTATTATGAAAACATAAACTAGAACAATATCTAGAACGTTATTATTAGTATAGTTTTCGATCATACTTTAATATAAAAATTTAGCTATTAACATTTTTATATATATTAAAATATGTTCTATAAAGTGTTTTTATTAAAAGTATTTGGTACAGTTAAAAATATATGTATTAAAACTTTGACTTTGAAATTTAAAAGAAAACGTTTTCTTTTATCTGAAAAAAATAAAAAATTCAAATCTATTGGATATGCAAGAGCTATAGATAATGAATTTGATTACTTAAAAGAACAAATAAAAAGCCTAAAGAATGAAGGTTGCAGCTTAATATTTTCCGAAATCATCAGTGCAGATGAAGAAATAAAACCCGAACTTAGAAAAGCTCTAAATTATTTGTCAAAAGGAGATGAATTAATAATTACGAAACTAGATAGGGCATTTTCTAATAGAAATGAATGTATAAAAACAATTAATAAACTCTTGAACAATAATGTTAAGTTGAGAACCTTATCTGGTTTTTTGTCTCCAAAAAATTCCCAAGATATATCTTCTTCAGTCTTTAATATTTTATATGAGTTAGATAATTTAGATAATGAGTGTTTAGGAGAAAGAAAAAAAGAACTTATTTTACGAAGAAGATTAAATGGAAGCAATTTAGGAGGTAGACCAAAAATTAGTCCTTTAAAAGAATCACTAGTTATGAGGTTACGTAGTGAGGGTTGTTCATATCGATCAATCAGAACTCAAACTGGAATTTCTTTATCAACAATTAGAAGAATAATTTTAGATGGAGAAGCAAACTAATATGAATAAAAAAGAACTTGAAAATCTAATTAAAGAAAATCTTAAAGATACTGCATTACGTATTCATGAATTAGATAATAAAGATAGAAATAGTTTAATAGCGGAATATAAGGAATGGATTTTGAATGAATTAGATTTTGATGAGGTAATGATGTTACCTTACGAAGCTTATACAAATAAATTAGATATAGATTGCTTAGATGACTTAAATTAATTTCAAACCAAATTATTATTAAATTTATAGACAGCATTGGATATTTCGGGAAATAAAGTCTCATCCTTAACATATTTTGCTCCATTACCAAAAACAACTAATAAAGTTTGTAATGAGTCATTATTGACCCACCAAGCGGCATCATGTCTCACTTGTGACATCAAACCTGCTTTACTCCAGAAATTAATATTCTCTGGTAATCCCTCTCCTAAAAAACCATCTACTTGATTCAGAGGATCCTTATTAAGAACATTCTTATTTAAATTTCTTTTTAAAAAACTTCTTAGGTTTAAATTATCTTTTTTATAATCAAGTTTTATCATTATCTCCTGCAAAACCCTTGCAGATAAATCGGTTGTTAACATATTTCTATTTTTGTTTTCAGTTCCATAAAATTCTTTTTCTCGGCCAAATGGTCCATCATCCCATGTTTTTTGGCAGCAATTTATTTCAGATACTTCATGCCAATTAAGCTCTTTTAACCAATCATTGATTATTGCCCTTTGATATTTCCAATTCTCCCAAATATCTCCTTCTATACATGGACCACTTGTAGTCCCAGTGATGATATCAATTAAAAAACTTGTGGCATCATTACTTGAGTAAAAAAGCATTTTATAGACTGCATCACTTATTTCTTCGCTAAATAATATTTTCTTTGTTTCAATCCATGAGTATGCAGCAAGGGCATAAACTAGCTTCACAATGCTTGCAGGATAAATTAGTTTATTATTATTAATTCCAAATCCAAAGCCTTTATTTATAAAATCATTGTCACTTTTATAATTGATCCAAGTTATTGCGATATCATTCTTTAAATTTTCTTTATTTTTAGAACAAACTCTGTCTAAAATATCATTTAATACTAAACCCATTTCTTCTCGTAAATAATAAAAAGACATTTTATGAAAGATATAGACCCTATCTCACTATTTAAGCAAACTAATTTTTCAAAAACTATTTGGTGGAAAGTAAAAATTAATATTTCTGGATATCAAAGTGAAACTGAAAATAATTTAGTAACCGAAATATTCAAAAATAGAATTTTTAGACTAATTTATCCAAGTTTTTATCAAATTAAAAAAAATTTATCTAGGATATTGGTTCAATTTTATGAAGATGGTTATATATGCTGGATTGACTTAGATAATTTATCTATTGAGAAATTTGATTATAAAAAAAATTTTGTCGAATCTAAAGCAACATCTATACAAGAAAAAATTCCATTGATTCTAAACTGGATCAAAGATCAATCAAAGTTAAAAAATAAATATCTATGGGGTGGTACATTAGGGCCTAATTTTGACTGTTCTGGTTTAATTCAATCTGCTTTTTTAAATCATGAGATTTATATACCTAGAGATTCATATCAAATTAAAAGTTTTTGTAAGCATCTTTTCAATTTTACAGAAAACAAATATTCACTTAAAAAAGGAGATATTTTATTTTTTGGAAACAAAAAAAAATGTGATCATGTTGGTATATATATAGGAGACGGATTTTATTATCATAGTTCCGGTTCTGATTACGGAAGAAATGGTATCGGTATAGACACTCTAAAAGAAACTAATGATAAAATATCTACCCATTATCAAAACAAACTTATTTCTGCAGGAAGAATTATTCGATCATACAGATGGAATAAGACTATTAGATAAATTTTTATATATTTAAGATATCTATTGAATTTACTTTAGGTGAATTATAAAATTAACCATTAGTCCAAATATTTTGAATTAATTGCATTATGGTGTTTAAATGAAGTGTTCCTACAAGAAGCCATGCAAATACTGCACCACCACAACCACCCAACCAAAAACCACTTGTAAAATCAGCCCATCCTGCTCTCGTAAATAAATCTGCTGGAGGATTATTTACAGTAGCATCAGCAGGTTGAACATTAGGAGCTTTTCCTGGAGCATTGTAAAGAACTAAAAGTGCTGTCAAAATATGAACAGCTCCTACAGCCGCAAGTAGTCCCGCAGTTAATGCAAAATCAGAATTTCTTAAAGGGCCAGTCATTGTAAATGGACCATACAAGAGATAACCAAAAGCTGCTCCAGTTTCAAGACCTCTAAAATTTGGAGAAATTCCTTCTCTATAAAAAGGTAAATTATTTATAAAAGCTTTAGTAAAATAACCACTATTAACAGGAGTTGCTAAATTTCCAACACATGGATCAGAAACTGTTTTGACAGCCCATTGTTCTGCGATACCAATATCTGTTGGTTGAACACTTTGATCTATATATTTCTCAGCAAATTTAGGAGCTGCTCCTAATAATTCTTTACTTGGTGTTTTTGAATCGCTCATTGTAAAAAAAGATAATGTGATAATTGATTTTTATTCAGTAGCTGTTATGAATCTGCCTATTAAAACAATAAATACAGCAGGTGCTACCAATCCAATCATTGGAACAAAAACCGAAGGTAGAAGATTTGAAAATTCAGATGACATAATTGATTTAACATCTATGAATACTTTAATATTTATATGAGAAATAGTGTAACTTTTATTACTGGATGATATAAAAATTATTAACTTTTTATATACTCAATTTTTTTTAAAGAAAATATTATATAAATACTATTAGCTTATATGCAATTTTTGATAGTCTAAGTCTGTTAATTAATTTATCTTTTCGATCATATTTCCATCCATAATCCAAATCATTACTTTGATGTATAGGTAAAATTAATTCTGGAATGTGATTAGCCTCATTTCATAAGTACCCATCTAAAGTAATTAAAATTTCACCTTTATAATTAACCAAAGCTGCTGAAATTAA
The DNA here is from genome assembly GCA_902572065.1 of uncultured Prochlorococcus sp. The sequence continues at coordinate 4,967 of CACGEL010000007.1, read as the reverse complement.
TTAAGTTTATTTGTAATTTTTCTAAGTGAAATAACTAATAGTTCCTTAATCTTATTAGTTAATCCATCAAATACACTTTAATTAGTATCTTTCAAGACGTCATGTACATAATCATTTCAAATAATCAATAATCAAAGCTCTCACTCTAATTAAAAAAAGCAAAGAGAGATTCACTCATTAAAATTTTTAATATGATTAGCGATTATTAATCTTTTAATTTTAATTAATTTAGAAGAATAAAAAATAACAAAAAAAAATCACCACTTATGTGGTGATTTATATAATTTGAACGGATTTTATCCAAACTTACCTGAAGTAGATGCGATAACAAATGCTCCAAAAGTAAGGATGTTTCCAATTGTAAAATGAGCCAATCCAACTAATCTTGCTTGAACAATTGAAAGTGCAACTGGCTTGTCTCTCCAGCCTACAAGATTAGCTATTGGAGTACGCTGGTGTGCCCACACTAATGTCTCAATTAATTCTTGCCAGTAACCACGCCATGATATCAAGAACATGAATCCAGTAGCCCATACTAAATGTCCAAATAGGAACATCCAAGCCCAAGGGGATAAGGAGTTGACCCCAAATGGGTTATATCCATTAATTAGTTGAGAAGAATTTAACCAAAGATAATCTCTAAACCAACCCATTAAATAAGTACCGGACTCATTAAATTGAGCTACATTACCTTGCCAAATAGCTAAATGTTTCCAATGCCAGTAGAAAGTTACCCATGCCAACAAGTTCAAAGCCCAGAACATTGCAAGATACATAGCATCCCATGATGAACTATCACAAGTACCTCCACGACCTGGTCCGTCACAAGGGAATGCATAGCCCAAATCTTTCTTATCTGGAATTAGTTTTGTTCCTCTTGCATCTAAAGCTCCTTTAATAAGGATTAATGCAGTTGTATGAAGTCCAAGAGCAATTGCATGATGAACTAAGAAATCTGCAGGGCCTATAGGTAAGAAAGAACTAAGAGCATCTTGTCTATTAATTAAATCCATCCAGTAATGATTACCTGGTAAAGAATTTGCTGCAACACTTGCAGAACTAGCAGGGTCAGACAATAAAGCATCAAAACCATACATCATTTTACCTTGGGCTGCTTGAACAAACTGAGCAAAAACAGGTTCAATTAAAATTTGTTTTTCTGGATTACCAAAAGCTACAACAACATCATTATGAACATATATTCCTAAAGTATGGAAACCAAGTAACATAGTTACCCAACTTAGGTGACTTATTAAGGCTTCTTTAGTTCCTAAAACTCTAGCTAAAACATTGTCTTTATTTAATTCAGGATCATAATCTCTTACGAAGAAGATTGCTCCATGAGCAAAAGCTCCAACCATCAAGAACATAGCTATATATTGATGATGAGTATAAAGAGCAGATTGAGTAGTGTAATCTCTTGCAATAAATGCATATGAAGGTAGCGCACCCATATGTTGAGCAACCAAAGAAGTAGCAACTCCAAGCGATGCCAAGGCTAAACCTAACTGAAAATGCAAAGAATTATTTACTGTCTCATAAATCCCATCATGATTAATTCCAAAACTCCCTTTATGCGGATCATTTGGATGCCTAGTATTGTGAGATTCAGTAATTTCCTTAAGACTATGGCCTATTCCAAAAGTATTTCTATACATGTGACCAGCAATAACTAATACTGTCCCAATTGCTATGTGATGATGAGCAATATCAGTTAGCCATAAAGCTTCACTTTGAGGATGGAGACCACCTAAGAATGTAAAGATTGCTGTTCCAGCCCCTTCTGAAGTACCAAATACTTGGTTTAAAGAATCTGGATTTTGAGCATATGCTCCCCAATTAAGAGTAAAGAAAGGTGCTAAGCCTGCAGGATGAGGAAGAACTGTTAACCAATTATCCCAACCAACATGCTGACCTCTGGATTCAGGAATAGCTACATGAACTAAATGTCCTGTCCAAGCAATACTGCTGAAACCAAATAAAACAGATAAATGATGATTTAATCTAGCCTCTGCATTTTTGAACCATGCAAGTGAAGGTCTGAATTTTGGCTGTAAATGTAACCAACCAGCAAATAAGGTCCAACAAGCTAAAATACTCATAAATATTGAAGCTTGAAAGAGTTGCTCGTTAGTTCTCATACCTATTGTGTACCACCAATGGTAAAGGCCTGAGTAGGCTATGTTTACTGGACCATTAGCCCCAGCTTGAGTCATTGCTTCTGTAATTCCAGATCCGAAATGAGGATCCCAAATAGCATGAGCTATTGGACGAACATGCGTGGGGTCTATTACAAATTGCTCGAAATTGCCCTGCCAAGCAATATGAAATAGGTTTCCAGCTACCCAAAGTGCAATTATTGCAAGGTGACCAAAATGTGTAGAAAATAACTTCTGATAAAGCTTTTCTTCAGTCATGCCATCATGACTTTCAAAGTCATGAGCAGTAGCTATTCCGTACCATATTCGGCGTGTAGTCGGGTCCTGAGCTAGACCCTGGTTAAATGATGGAAATTTTGTTGCCATTGAATTAAAAAGGTAAAGTTCAGGTTTTTTAGCCTAGGCCAAAGAGGCGGGCATGGAAGAATGCCCAAGTAGTTGCTATACCACCAACAAGGAAGTGAGCTACACCAACAGCTCTACCTTGAGTAATAGAAAGAGCTCTAGGTTGGATAGTTGGAGCAACTTTAAGCTTGTTATGAGCCCATACTATTGATTCGAATAATTCTTGCCAATAACCCCTTCCACTAAATAGGAACATCAAACTGAATGCCCATACGAAGTGAGCTCCTAAGAACATCAAACCATACATGCTAATAGCTTCACCATAACTTGTAAGTACCTGAGAAGATTGAGCCCATAGGAAATCTCTTAACCAACCATTGATAGTGATACCACTTTGAGAGAAGTTGCCTCCTGTTAGTCCCCAAACGTCGCTTTGCATTTTCCAAGAGAAGTGGAATATAACAATTGATATGCAGTTATACATCCAGAAAAGAGCTAAGAATACATGATCCCAAGATGAGACTTGACAAGTACCACCTCTTCCAGGTCCATCACAAGGAAATCTAAATCCAAGAGAAGCTTTATCAGGAATTAGTCTTGAACTTCTTGCGTAAAGTACACCTTTAAGGAGTATTAAAACGGTTACATGTATTTGGAAAGCATGAATATGATGGATCATCAAATCAGCAGTTCCAAGTTGAATTGGAGCTATTGCGACTTTTCCACCTACTTCAACTAAACTTCCGTTAAAAACTTCACTTAAAGCTTTTTGGGGTAATCCATCTGGAGTACCAGCTAAGATTGAAGTTCCTACAGCAGAAGATTGAATATTTTGAATCCACTGAGCAAATATTGGTTGCAGTTGAATTGCACTATCACTAAACATATCCTGAGGTCTACCTAAAGCTCTCATAGTATCGTTGTGAACATAAAGTCCAAAGCTATGGAAACCTAACCACATACAAACCCAATTAAGATGACTTATTAAGGCATCTCTAGCTTTTAAAATCCTGTCTAAAACATTATCTATATGTTTTGCAGGATCATAGTCTCTTACCATAGCTATACCAGCATGAGCTCCGGCTCCGACTATAAATAAAGCTCCTATCCACATATGATGTGTGAATAAACCAAGAACAGTCATATAATCAGTTGCTATGTAAGGATATGGAGGCATCGCATACATATGATGAGAAATCAAGATGCTAAGAGAACCTAAACATGCGAGGTTTACAGATAGCTGCGCATGTCTACTTTCAGCCATGAACTCAAAAAGTCCTTGATGACCTTTTGGAGCAGGGAATAATATTGGGTCTCCTTGGTGAGCTTCTAATATCTCTTTCATACTTGAGCCTATTCCATAATTAGTTCTATATAAATGTCCTCCAATAATTGCAATTACACCAAAAGCTAAATGATGATGAGCAATATCAGTCATCCATAAGCTTCCAGTAACGGGGTTTAACCCACCTTTAAAAGTTAAGAAATCTGAGAAAGCAAACCAATTAAGACTAAAGAAATTACCAACTCCACTAGCTAAGCCAGGGAAAATCTGACCAATTATTTGTGGATCACAAAGCTGATGAGGCATTGGCATATCTGCAATAGTTGCTATCTCTTTACCATTAATAACTAGAGGAGATCCAGCATCAATTGCATCTAGAAGAGCAGCCGTAGGTGCACCAATATGAATACAATGCCCTGCCCAAGCTAATGATCCAAGTCCAACCAAACCTGCGATATGGTGATTGAGCATTGACTCAATATTTTGGAACCATTCCATTTTTGGAGCGGCCTTATGATAATGATATATTCCGCCATGAAGCATAAGAGCAGCCATAATTACTGCACCAATAGCTAGAGCCATTAACTCACTTTCGTTAGTAATACCCCAAGCTCTCCACATATGGAAAATACCAGAGCTTATTTGGATCCCATTGTAATCAGCACCAAGATTACCATTTAGCATCTCTTGGCCAACTACTGCCCAAACTTGCTGAGCTCCTGGTTTTACATTAGTTGGATCAGCTAACCAACCTGAATAATTTGAAAATCTTGCTCCATGGAAAAATGCTGCACTCATCCATATAAAAATAATTGCAAGATGTCCAAAGTGAGCTGAGAAGATTTTTCTTGTTGCTTCTTCAGCATCTCCCGTATGAATATCAAAATCATGGGCATCGGCATGTAAATTCCAAATCCAAGTTGTAGTTTTTGGACCTTTGGATAATTTACTGGACCAGAAACCTGGTTTATCTAATTTGGCAAAATCAATAGGTCTTGGATCAGCCTTTACGGGCTCTTCCAAAACTTTTTTGTTTTTTTCTCCACTTTCTGGTGGGCTAATGGTCATCTAGCACCTCAAAAATAATTGAATTTAAAGAAGATTTATCAAATCCAGAGCTTACCTTGATAATGATAAACTATAAGAAAATGATGAAAATCAAAAACTTTAGATCTTCG